>BNVV01000226.1 GCA_025998355.1 Endomicrobiia bacterium | reverse complement strand
TATAAGCTAGCGTTAAAGCGTTTATTACAAGTATTCCAAGTGATGGAGGAGTGTCTATGATAATATAATCATATTTGCTTATTACGTCCTCTAACGCCTCTTTTAGTCTATATTCTTTGCCTGTAGCTGTTATGATGCTGTCTGCCCCGGCAAGCATTGGCGTAGACGCTATTAAATCTGCTCTTTGACAATGTTGCAAAACATCATTTATTTTTGCTTTACGCATTAATAAATCCAAAACAGAACCTTTTTGCATATCTGCATTAAGCATATAGCTTAAATTACCCTGTCCATCTAAATCAATAAAAAGCACCTTAAAACCTTTGTTAGCAAGCCCTATTCCTAGGGCATGTGCTGTTGTACTTTTGCCAACCCCGCCCTTTTGATTTACTACTGCTATTATGTCTTGTGGCATACAATCCTTTGTTTTGTAATATAGCATATAATATAACATATTTTATAATATATAATATAACATATTCTAATAATATGATATATAGCATAGTAGTATTCTTATGATTCAGCGTATAGTATAGCATATTTATGATATAACATATAATATGATATATAATATAATGTATAATATAACTGTTAATGTAGTATATAATACAGTGGTATTTTATGATATAGTATATAACATAACGTATGATATAACATATTTTATAATATAATATATATTATATTACTTAATATACCCTACTATCAAATATATTTTATCAAGTCATGCAAATCATAATTTGCAAGATATAACAAAGCGCATCTAATAGCAAAGGTAATTTTACTGCGAGCTAAGGCCTGTGTGTTGCTAGACTTTTTAAGTAAAATGAAAAGTAAATGAAAATGTTTTGCGAGATTTTACAAAGGCTTGACAAATAAAGTTTTAATATGATTACATAACCCGAAAAGAAGACCACAAAAGACTCATGTAACAAAGGATCAAAGACTTAAAAATTAAATCCAGTATCAAAGATCTTAAGTTAGTGGTCTGTAGGTAAAGCTTTAAAAGTTTT
>BNVV01000225.1 GCA_025998355.1 Endomicrobiia bacterium | reverse complement strand
GCTAGTGCAGATAGGTGTGTAGCTTTTGCAAATAGGATAGAGGAAGAAGTTCGGAAGGAGAGGAAAGAAATTCTGAAGGCGATGGAAAAAGTTCAGAAGGAGAGGGAAGAAATTCTGAAGGAACAGATAAAAGCTCTGAAGGAACATGGGGTAGAAGGAGAGGGTGCTGGAATTAGTACAGATCAGAGTGTTAATGCTAAGGCTCAGGAATTAACTTCTAAGTTTGCCGATGCTAATAAAAAGCTTGATGATAAGTTGACCAGGGCTAATGAAGAAATTGAGGCATTGAAGAAGAAGTTGGCTGAGAAAGAAGCTTCTACAGATAAGCATAAAGCAGCTAGCGTAGATGGGTCAACTCAGACTGATGAAATAGAGGGAGAAGAAGAAGGGTTGGCTGGGAAAAAAGCTCCTGCAGGTGGGCATAGTGCAGCTAGCGCAGGTGGGAGTGGAGATCAAGGTAAGGGAAAACAAGAAGAAAAGGAAAAAGAACCTCTTAGCGAAGATGAGCGTGGAGCTCAGGCTAGGGAAAAAGTTGAGAGATTAGAGAGAGAAAATGAAGAGTTAAGAGCTGCGTTAGCCAAGGCAGAGGAAGAAACTGAGAAGGTAAAGAAAGAAGCTGCTGAGCAGGAGCGGACAATACAAGAGCTAACTGCTGGGAAACCTAAACATATTGTTACTGTGACACGGTCTGGAACAAGCCAAACCAGTTCAGATAGTGTATTAATAGACACCAAGAAGAAGACGACGCCCACTGATGACTAAAAGACTCGAAAAAAACACTTTCTTGTGCGCCATCGGTTATAGCAATATAGAGTGATATAGCGCGCAAGCAAGAGTAAGGCAATGATAATGATGGTAATGCAACTTAAGCTTAATGTAAGTTATAGCCAAACCATTAAAATTGCGCTTTTTGCAGCTTAAGTGGTCAGTGTACTTCTTCACACATTTTCCTATTCTTTATGATATAATTAAAGTGTGACCACATAGAAAACAAAGGACAAAATAACGATG
>BNVV01000224.1 GCA_025998355.1 Endomicrobiia bacterium | reverse complement strand
CCACCCTACCCTTGTTGTGACTTTTCACGATATTTCTTTGCTTTGGCATGGTCTTCTTCTGTTCCGTTTGCCCTGAGGCGATAGCTCTCCCCCAAGTTGAAATACACCGCACACAAATATCTTTGAAGTTCATAATCTTCTTCTTGTAATAATTTTTCTGCCTTACAATAACATTCTTCTGCTTTGGTAAGGTTTTGTTTTCCTCCGTTTGTTTTCCAGAAATAGCTTTGCCCCAAGTTGAAATAATCCTGACTCAAGTCTTTTTTAAGTTTAGCATCTCCTTCTTGTACAAATTTTTCTGCTTTACAATAACATCCTTCTGCTTTGACAAGGTCTCGTACTGCTCCGTTTTTTTCCCAGAAATAGCTTTGCCCCAAGTTGAAATACTCCTGACTCAAGTCTTTTTTAAGTTTAGCATCTCCTTCCTGTACGAACTTTCCTGCCTTATAATAACATCCTTCTGCTTTGACAAGGTCTCGTACTGCTCCGTTTTTTTCCCAGAAATAGCTTTGCCCCAAGTTGAAATACGCCAAACTCAAGTTTTCTTGAAGTTCAACTGCATATGAGTATTTATCAAAACAGTCTATTGCTTTGCCAAGGTCTTGTGTTATTCCTTCTTTTTCTTCTCCATTGAGATACATCATCCCCAGTTTATATTGAGCTTGAACATTTACTTGTTCTGCATTTGCCTTGAGCTTCTCTGATTCCGACAATATTGTTGATGATGAACTTGAATTGCTTGAGCTTGAACTGCTTAAGCTTGAAGGATGAGAGCTTGACGAGAATGATGACTCATTATCTGACCCACCTGACAATAGACCTCTTGCATAACTAATATATAAAAGTACAATAGAAGTACTATGAAACAAAAAAGAAAGCAGGCGGGTCAGGTGGAATGGGTTTAGTATTAATGAAAGTAAAGAAAGGGACATTTGATAAAACAAAGGATAGTCGGGAGTAAGAAAAGATAGGGGGAGATGAGTAAAGAGAAAATTGAGTACAGAGAATATT
>BNVV01000223.1 GCA_025998355.1 Endomicrobiia bacterium | reverse complement strand
CAAGCAAAAAAAGTCTAAGTTATCCTACCTTTTCAAAACTAGTCTTTACGCAACGCAACTTAAAACAATATTAAGTATACTTGTTGCATTTAGTGTAGTTAGTGGCGCCGTATCGCCAGCAGAAGCAAGCAAGCACAGCCGCAACCACAACAACAACGAATCAGTAGATCAAAACGCACTAAACAATGCAAAAACAAAACGACAAAATTTCGAGGTTGCTTCCGCCGCCGCCCTCAAAGCCTCCATTGTCTCCGAAAAGGCCGACTTCGCTGCCCGCAAAGCCGCCGCCAAAGCCCTCCTCGCTTATGTTACCGCCGGCCGAGCCATTGACTTCAACAATGCCGCCGCCCCCTCCGCTGCCGCCCCCGAAGCCGCCGCCAAAGCCAAAGCCCTCCTCGATGCTGTTGCCGGCACCCAAGCCTTCGCTGATGTTGCCGCCGGCCGAGCCGCCGAGGATTTCAAGCAAGCCGCCAACGCCATCGCCATCTCCGAGGCTACATCAGAAGTCTTCTACACCGCCAAAGACGAATTAGACTCAGCCACCCGCAAAGTCTTCGACGTCTTCGAAGCAGAAGCAGAAGCAAAAGCAGAAGCAAAACGTAAAGCAGACCAAGAAGCAAAAGCAAAACAATCAAGAATAAGCAGATTAATAAACGAAGTAATAAACGAACTACGAAACCCAAATCTAGAACGGAAAGCAAAACTAATACAAAAAATAGGAGAACTAGACCAGCTAGAAAGAAAAGTAGTAAACAGAGCAATAAACAGAGAAAAAAGAAAAGCAAAGGAAAGAGAAAAGGAAAAAGAAAAGGAAAGAGCAAAAGGACAAAAGTACGTAGAGGAATGCGTAAAGAGATTAGGACGTAAACAATCAAGATCAGATATACGAAAAAACAAAGAAGCAGAAAAAGCACAAGCAAGAGCACGTAGAGAAAGAGAAAGAGCAGAAAAAGCACTAGTTCCAGCACTAGCAGTCCCAGCCCCAGTCCTAGCACCAGTACCAGTACCATTACCACTACAAC
>BNVV01000222.1 GCA_025998355.1 Endomicrobiia bacterium | reverse complement strand
ATGACGCCCTACCTAAAAGCTGGAGCACGGGACGAAGTCATTTTGAAGTAGCGTGCGAGTACGGTAAGAAGCTACATTTTACAGTACGAGTACTTTACAAAGTGCTTGCCGTGCAAGATGGTATAGATGCAACAAGAATGTTATTTAAAAACATGTGGTTTGATGCTGTTAAATGTGCTGATGGACTGGATGTGTTACGTAACTACAGATACGATTACAAAGAATCACTGGACTTGTATAAAGATAAGCCCTTACATGACAAGTACTCACATGGTGCTGATGCTTTAAGATATGTAAGTGATGCTTGTAATGGCAAGTATGTTAATGTACCTGTAAAAAAAGGTCCAGAAAAGACCAATTGGACATTTAATGACTTGCTTGATGAAAATATAGCAGTTTAGGTAAAACTTCTGCTTTAAATATAGCAGGTAACATTATAGCAGGTAACATAGCTTGCGCCAGCAGAGATGTTTTAATATTTTTACTTAAAATGAATATGAACTCATAACAAAAAGCAATAAAACTCTTACAACACGTTAAATAGACCTAAGGCCTAGAGCTTTTAGTAATTTGTTAGGTTGATAATAGTTGTGAAAAAGTTGTAAGGTATGCATGCCAGAGTTTGTACAGGGGCACCAGGAAGTCGGCAGATGCAAGCCAGGGACCAAAGAGAAACGTAAAAGAGCATCAAAGAACATCTTGAGATATTCTATAAGGTTTACAATGATTAGGCACTACAAAGCGTTTGCAAAATGCTTCCAAGCAAGAAGAAGAAAAGACTTTTATAAGACGTATTCTAACGCAGCTTCTGGAAGTTTCTATTGTCATGATCAAATAATACTTACGCCTAAACATAAACCTACATCCAGACTATTGAAAGTGTAACATGGAGAACGTGAAACATTTAACGCAAGTGTCACATTTGAGTTAACAGCTAATTGGTTACGGTAATACAATCGTACGGGTATAGAAGATGGGTTGGCGTGACAATAATTGCTATTATTGTCATTACTTGTCTTGCC
>BNVV01000221.1 GCA_025998355.1 Endomicrobiia bacterium | reverse complement strand
GTTATGCGTAAATTATTACATTATTAACAATTGTTGTAAACAGTTTTACCTTGATAGGTCTTATATGAACGCCTAATTATACTTCCTTTTAAGGTCTTTTTATCAACTTTTTTCAAGTGGGTTGATACATACAAACACACTAACCCTAAAAAAAAGAGATCAAAGAAACACCCACTAACAAAAGAAGATAAGAGGTCTAATGTTAATATAAAGGTCATTTAGTATGCCTTCACCGTATTTAGGAAGCATTTCTGAGGCAAATCTTGCAGAGACTATATCTTTTTTGTCAGTAACAGCCATTGTTCCGCCTTTAGCTAGAGCGCGTAAAGTAACTATTTTTTAGCATATCTTTTTTAGGTTCACTATGTTTTATTATTACTTTGGCGGCGTTGTTTAGTTCTGATATAACGGCTTTTGTTTCTGGATCTATTGTTTCTTTTAAAATAGATCCAGGCACAGGATCTTTACTTAAAAGTTTATTGTCAATAGCCTCTTGTACTGGACGTGAAATTTTAGACTTTTTTTATCTTTGACAACTTTTACAATATTTTCCTTTGACGGTAATTTAACATCTTCAGACGCCAGTACAAATACAGTAAGGCAAAATACAACAAATATGCCAAATATTGCTTTTAGTTTCATAATTTTCTCACTCTTATGCTATTTTGAGCCTCGGCTCGGCATATCCTTGTTCTGCTGCTTTTTTTAAACCAGTTAGTGCTTTCTTTATGGTCTTGTTCTACTCCCACTCCGTCGTGATACAATCACATCCAAGTTGTATTGAGCCCAAGCATTTCCTTGTTCTGCTGATTTTTTTAAACCAGTTAGTTGCTTCTTTACAGTTTTGTTTTACTCCCACCACATCGCGATACATTAAACCCAAGTTATATTGAGCGTCAACATCTTCTTGTTCTGCTGCTTTTTTTAAACCAGTTAGTGCTTTCTTTATGGTCTTGTTCTACTCCCACTCCGTCGTGATACATCACACCCAAGTTATATTGAGCTCAAGCATTTCCTTGTTCCGC
>BNVV01000220.1 GCA_025998355.1 Endomicrobiia bacterium | reverse complement strand
AGTCTATGTTAAATAATTTAATAAAAAATTTATAGTCAATACGATCTTGCTAGGTAATGTGGTATATGGCAAAAAAGGGGAAAAGTCCATGAAAACAAAAACAGTAAAAGCAACATTAGGCGTATTTGTTGCATTCAGTCTTGCTTTAAGCTCGTGCGATAAAAAGAACGCTTCCATTGTAAACAGAAGGTATGCCACTCTAGAGAAAATGGAAGAAATAAAAGAAGCGCAAAGAGCTAAAGAAGAACAAGATCGACTAGCAGCAGCAGAACAAGCAGCTAAAGAAGAACGAGATCGGCTAGCAGCAGAACAAGCAGCTAAAGAAGAACGAGATCGGCTAGCAGCAGAACAAGCAGCTAAAGAAGAACGAGATCGGCTAGCAGCAGAACAAGCCCTAGTCCCAGCACATGAACTACTCCCATCACCACTACCACCAGACGAATATAATGATAAACCACTACCATCAGACGATTATAGAATACCACCACCAGTGGACGGTCATTTACCACCATCACCACTACCACTACCACCAGACGAATATAATGATAAACCACTACCATCAGACGATTATAGAATACCACCACCAGTGGACGGTCCTATGCCAGCAGTACCAGCACCAGTATCCTCGTCGTCATCATCGTCCTCAACACCATCCGAACCACCGACGCTGCCACCACAACCACAAGTTATTGGTAGCACAATAGTAGTAGGTGATCACAGCGCCAGTAGCGTTTCTACACTAGCGCAACCACAACAACAAGAACAACCACAAACAGCTGGTGGATCACAACCACGACAACAACTACTACCACTAATAGATGTACTACCACCAACACTAGTTGTACTACCGCTAACAAAAGATGGCAACAATGCAGGCAGTGGTGTAGATAGGGGGGGGCGTCATCAGTGATTTCAAGTTCAAGCTCGAGCAGTTCAAGTTCAGGTAGTGACAAAGGTGCAGGTACAGTTGCATCTTCGTCTAGTCCATCCTCATTCTCATCCTCATCATCATCATCATTAGGTGGTGGT
>BNVV01000219.1 GCA_025998355.1 Endomicrobiia bacterium | reverse complement strand
ACAGTACAACACAAAGCATTAGAAGTTCTTTTATATGGCGGGGCGAGATCCACTGAAACATTTTAAACTGTTTTATTGTAATTGCTAGAGCATGCAAAGAGCAATCAAGACATATTATATTAAGAGAAACTTTTACTTCACTTGACAGAAGCATATTACATGACACATGGCCTAAAGTTTTAAAGCTTGCTTTCCCTGCGTTAGCTGACAGAGTTAAGATGAGACATCACCCACCTTTTGTGACGTTTCCAAATGGCAGCCAAGTGTGGTTTGCAGGACTAGAAGATAACGATTTTGGAAGCGAAAAAGTTCTAGGAAATGAGTTCTCCACTACCTTTATTAACGAAGCCTCTGAAGTTATACTTTACTCTAATTACGTAAAGGTTTTAACAAGACTTGCACAAAAGAATGGTTTACGTAAGTTGATGCTTGTAGATGAAAATCCATGGGTAAAGACTCACTGGACTTATAAGAGATTTATTGAACATCGTGACAACGCTAACGGTGAGAAACTTGATCCTTTAGTAACAGAGACGCTTATGACAATGCAAATGAATCCTTCGGATAATCTACAAAACATAGACGCAGGACATTTAGCCACATTGGCTAGTGGGTCACAAAGAGATCGCAATAGATTCTTTTAGGTAGATTCCTTGATACAGTAAGAGGCGGGGTGTATACTAAAGAACGAAACGCCGCAGAGATGGAACACAGGATTTGCGAGGTTAAACATAATCCTGATTATCCTGTAAACGTTGTCTTTGACATTGGTGTGTCTGATTATACCTCCATATGGTTTTGTCAGTTCTTAAAAGACAAAGTGCTATTGTTGGATTATTACCAAAACAATCACATGATTTTACCAGATTACATTGATGTTATATTTAACCAAAAAGGTTACAAGAGTATTGGCACGATGATATTGCCCAATGACGCCCTACCTAAAAGCTGGAGCACGGGACGAAGTCATTTTGAAGTAGCGTGCGAGTACGGTAAGAAGCTACATTTTACAGTACGAGTACTTTACAAAGTGC
>BNVV01000218.1 GCA_025998355.1 Endomicrobiia bacterium | reverse complement strand
CCTTGTTCCGCTGATTTTTTAAGCCAGTTATCGCTTCTTTATAATCTTGTTTTACTCCTTTACCTTTGCCATACATCACACCCAAGTTATATTGAGCTGTGGCATTTCCTTGTTCTGCTGACTTTTTATACCAGTTAAATGCTTCTTTATAATCTTGTTTTACTCCTTTACCTTCGTCATACATCCCACCCAAGTCATATTGAGCCTTGGCATCTCCTTGTTCTGCTTTTTTCTTGATCTGATCAATTGTTTTTTTACTATTTTGGGATACACTTTCTCCTTTGATATCAAATACACCCAAACAAATGTTTGTACATATAAACATTGCTAGTACTACTAACATATTCCTTACTCTTTTGTGCTTGCCTAGAGACTTTACTTTTATCATCCTTTTTCTCCTTGGTATAAAATGATTTTAGCTAAATCTCTTCTTTCTATGTCTATGTGGAGTCCTTGCGATTTAGCAGACGATAAGTTAAGCTATTTTTTGTTAATGTTGATAGTGTAGCATATCCGATGACTAAAATGTCTAGGCCACCTAATAGATTTCAATAGACCTCCTGCACAAATTGAGTATTAAATTTTAGAATTACAAATACCTGCAACCCAAGTTAAATCGCAGTCCAAAGGGTCTTTTGCAGTCTATATCCATTCCACCTGACCCGCTTGCTTTCTTTTTCTGTTTCATAGTACTTCTATTGCACTTTTATATGTTAATTACGCAAGAGGTCTAACGTCTCCTTTGACGCAAGTAACATCGCCTTCGCAAATTTTTTCTGATGTTTAAGATAGATTTGTTGAAGCTTGTTAGGAGTTGTTAGCTCTAAACCATAGATATCCATAATCGACAAAGGCTACTAATATTATCTTGTCAATACTTCAAAATATGCCACAAATGCTCAAGGGCGGGATTTGAACCCGCATCCGATCAAGGACACGCCCCTCAAACGTGCGCGTATGCCAGTTCCGCCACCCCAGCAACAACTACACTACTTGCTTTCAGACTGCTTTGCAGGAGTACTTAGAGAAGTGCTAGAAA
>BNVV01000217.1 GCA_025998355.1 Endomicrobiia bacterium | reverse complement strand
GCGAAATTAGGTAAGGGTGCCTATATTGGGCATAATGTTGTAATTGAATCAGGAGTTGAAATCGGGGACGATGCAAGAATATTCCCTAATGTTTACATAGGTAAACGTGTAAAAATTGGCAAAGACTGTCTTGTATATCCCAATGTTGTTATAAGGGAAAATACAGTAATTGGCAACAGAATTATTATTCAGCCTGGTGCTGTTATAGGTGGCGATGGTTTTGGTTTTGTTTCTATTGAAGGCAAAGCGCAAAAAGTTCCGCATATAGGACATGTTGAGATAGGCGATGATGTTGAAATTGGTGCAAATACTACAATCGACAGAGCCACTACCGGCGCTACAAAAATAGGAAGCGGTACAAAAATAGATAACCTTGTTCAGATAGCTCACAATGTTACCATTGGTGAAAATTGTATAATTGTTGCGCAGACGGGAATATCCGGATCAACACATTTAGGAAACAATGTTATCGTTGGTGGACAGACAGGACTCGCGGGGCATTTAAAAATAGGAAATAATGTTACTATTGCAAGCCAGTCAGGTATTTCAGGAAATATTCAAGATAATGAGCAAATAGGTGGCAACCCTATGGCTAATATTAAACAAAGTATAAAGATAAGAACTTTAATGAGAAAATTACCTGATATGTATCAGGATCTAAAAAAATTAAAAAAAGCTTTGGAGGATAAGCACAGTTAACATGGCAAATCAAACGACTATTTCAAAAGAGGTTTCAGTTGATGGCGTGGGTCTTCATACTGGTAATAAGAACATAGTAACTTTTAAACCAGCTCCTCATGCAGGTTATGGTATTAGATTTGTAAGAACAGATTTGCAAGAGAAGCATGAAATTGAAGCTATTTGGTCTAATGCCGTTGTAGATTTGGCCATAAGAGGAAGCGTTATAGAAAAAGATGGCGTACGTGTTCATACTATTGAGCACATAATGTCTGCGTGTTTTGCTCTTGGGATTGATAATTTAATTATAGAAATAAATAATAATGAGCCACCTATTTTAGATGGTGGTTCAAAAATATTTGC
>BNVV01000216.1 GCA_025998355.1 Endomicrobiia bacterium | reverse complement strand
GCTATTGTTGCTGTTATGCGTAAATTATTACATTATTAACAATTGTTGTAAACAGTTTTACCTTGATAGGTCTTATATGAACGCCTAATTATACTTCCTTTTAAGATCTTTTTATCAACTTTTTTCAAGTGGGTTGATGCAAAAAATCATTTCATACCAAGTGTATAGTATCATGGTTTAAAACTAATCGTCGTAGACCATGTCCCAACTGCAAAAAAGAAAATTCAATGGCGGTCCCGGAAAAATCCCTCCCGTCATATCAGCCTCGTAGTACTGATCGTTGGTCAGCTCCTGAAGAGTACGGAAATGGCTCGTTCAGTAGATCGTACGGGGGGGGTTCAAGTTCATCTCCATCGAACTTCCCAAGTAAACCGTCAAGTTTAACGAATTCATCCCTATCGAACTTCCCAAGTAAACCGTCAAGTTTAACGAATTCATCCCTATCGAACTTCTCAAGTAAACCGTCAAGTTTAATAAATCCATCCCTATCGAACTTCCGTAGATCGCCAAGTTTAATAAATCCATCTCCATCGACCTCCTCAATCAAACCGTCAAATTCATTTTCAAGACCAAACTCGGGTTCGAGCAGTCTAAACAGTTCAAGCCTGACACCACCAAGCTCAACAAGTTCATTTCCGTCGAGTTCCTCATTTAGCTCGTCAAGCTCACCATACTCGTCGTCATCACTATCACATCCATCGAGCTCGTCAAGCTCAACAAGTTCATCTCCATCGAGTTCCTCATTTAGCTCGTCAAGCTCATCGTTCTCGTCATCATTTCCATCGAGCTCCTCATTGAGCTCGTCAAGCTCACCATACTCGTCGTCATCACTATCACATCCATCGAGCTCGTCAAGCTCAACAAGTTCATCTCCATCGAGTTCCTCAGATCCATCGAACTCCTCATATAGATCGTACAGGGGGGGTGGGATTCAAGTTCAAGTAAGTAGTGGCTCGTCAACTTCAACAAGTTCATTTCCGTCGAGCTTCTCATATCCATCGTACAAGGGGTGGAATTCAAGTCCATCTCCATCGAACTCCTCGAG
>BNVV01000215.1 GCA_025998355.1 Endomicrobiia bacterium | reverse complement strand
CAAGAGCCTTGGTGCCGTCTGTGGCTTTGCTGGCGTAATATAATCAACTAACTTTACTGCAAGCTCTGTAGTGGAATCTGGTTTTGGGGCTGGTGATGGCTTTTTGACTGATTCTGATACTTGCTCTGACTCAAGTGGTGTTAATGCTAATCTTTCTTCTTCTTTTGTGTTTGTTGGTTCTGATACTTGCGCTAGGTTTTTGTTTGGATCGGGCGCTGATTCTTTTTCTTTTGCTCTTTCTGATACTTGCTCTGGCGCTGGGTCTTGCTCTTTTTCTTGTTCTGATACTTGCTCTGGATGTAGCGGTGTTAATGCTAATCTTTCTTCTTCTTTTGTTTTTGTTGGTTCTGATACTTGCACTAGGTTTTTGTTTGGATCGGGCGCTGATTCTTTTTCTTTTGCTCTTTCTGATACTTGCTCTGACTTAAGTGGTGTTAATGCTAATCTTTCTTCTTCTTTTGCTTTTGTTGTTTGTGCTTCTTCTTTTATTTTTTGTTTTGCCTCTGCATCTGCTTTTGCTTCTTTGGTGCCTGCTTGTGCTTTTGCTCTTGCTTTTTCTCTTTCTGCTTCTTTTACTTCTTGTATTTTCTCGAGGGTAGCAACTCTTCTGTTTACAAGGCTAGCGTTCTTTTGATCGCACGAGCTTATTATCAATCCTGTCAATACTATTGCTATTAACCCTGTCGCTTTTTTCATCGTTATTTTGTCCTTTGCTTTCTATGTGGTCATGCTAAATTGTGCCGTAGTGTAGTTTTAAAGATGTGGACTTCTTGTTATTTTTTGAAATGTTATCAATTTGTCAGTTTGATAGTCTAAAATGTCACTCTTTTTGTATCTACGCTCTTCTGGCTCTGCCTTACTTTCTTCATTTCTTTGTATATTTGTATGCTTCTATTTTGTATCTCTCCGTGTATTTGTCTGTCTCTTTACTTTCCTCTGTGTTCTATTTGTATTTCTCTCCTCACATGCCTCTACTTCTCCTTTATCTCTCTCCACTGCTCTGCCTTTCCTGTTTCTCCCTTTGTCTCCCCGATATTGATACTACC
>BNVV01000214.1 GCA_025998355.1 Endomicrobiia bacterium | reverse complement strand
AAAAAAATAAAATGTTATAATAGTGATGTTAAATAATTCATATTATTTAACCTCCAAAATTACTTTAAACGGTAAAGCTAAAGCATAAAGGCAAGTTGTTTTTGAATAGGACACTTGCCTTTTTTGTTTTTGTTGGTATATAATGTCAGTGTTGCATAATAGCTTTGTCCTATTCTCTGTTATGTAATGCCGAAAAGTAGTTATAAGGCGAGTGTCAACCTAAGTCGGAGACTGTTGAATAATGCAGGCTTCTTAGGCTCTGGCGGATAGGCTCTAAAGGTTGGTCAACGTTCGTAAAAATTAAGGTTGTAATTACAAAAGAGAAAATATCTTTCTCTTTTCCCTTTCTCTTTCTGCCAAAAAGTAATTATGTAATACCTTGCCGTTGCTTTGTCTTTAGTCTTTAATAAAAACAAAAGTAAAAATATCAGTTGTCTTTCCTCTCTTAAAAGCCTGCCTTTAAAAAACTCAAATCTAAAAGTAAAAATAGTCATATCAAACATTGGCTAAAATCAGTCTTTCTTGTAATTGTCGTTGTAGTAGTTGTTCTTGTGCTTGTGGTTCTTGTAGTCGTCGTTGTTCTTGTAGTTGTCGTACTTGTAATCGGTATAGTTGGGTTATTTGGCTTCGTAGTTCAGATAACATCACATCCAGCACGGTCATATCCGCGCCTAACGCGGCGAACAAGTCGACTGCGTCTGGTACAAATAGTTCTTCTATTTCGTGCTGTTGCTGTTGGTATTGTTGTAAAGCTTGTTCTTGTCGTAGTCGTAAGATTTCTGGTCGTACGGGTAGTAGTGGTTGTACAGGTAGTAGCGGTTGTGCGGGTGGTTGTTGTTGTGATGGCGGTTGTGCGGGTGGTTGTTGTGATGGCGGTTGTGCGGGTGGTTGTTGTTTGTGTTTCACAATGTTCAGCATTTGGCTATGCCTAATGCGCCTGTTGCCAATAATGATGGTTGATTTTAATGATTAATATTATGTTTAAAAAATATTTGTTTGATAGGTAAGGATAAATCAAAACGAGGGATATTCTTATGAAAAAAACTGATAATAAA
>BNVV01000213.1 GCA_025998355.1 Endomicrobiia bacterium | reverse complement strand
TGAAATAGAGGGAGAAGGAGAAGGGTTGGCTGGGCAAAGAGCTTCTGCAGATGGGCATGGTGCAGGTAGCGTAGATGAGCGTAGAACTCAAGGTAAGGAAAAAGAAAAGGAAAAAGAAGGTTCTGCAAGTGGGCATAGTGCAGCTAGCGCAGGCGGGAGTGGAGCTCAGGCTACTACGGAACAAATTGAGATTTTAACGAAAGAAAGAGAAGTTTTTAGAACTAAGGCGACTAAAGCTGAGGAAAAAGCTCGGATGTTGGAAGAAGAAAAGCAGGTACTCAGGGATGAGCGTGATCGAGCTGTGGAGAAGGCAAACAAAAGAGAATCTGAATTTGAAACTAGACTTGCTGATGAGATAAAGAAAAATGCTGACCTCACTGCCCAACTTGCTGCCGCTGGTATTGCGACGGAATCAGGAACACAAGGCCAAGCAGATTTAACAGATGTACCAGAAAACAACGGCAATTAGTCCAAAGATAAGTAAAAGACTTTAAAAAACACTTTCTTGTGTGCCATCGGTTAGAGCAATATAGAGCGATATAGCACAAGAGAGAGTAAGGCAGAGAATAAGGCAGAGAGTAAGGCAGAGAGTAAGACAATAGATAATGATGGTAATGCATTAGCTTAATGTAGTTTAGCCAAACCATTTAAAATTGTGCTTTTTGCAGCTTAAGTGGTCAGTGTACTTCTCCACACGTCTTTCTTTTTATGGTACAATTTATCATGGCCACATAGAAAACAAAGGATGAAATAATGATGAAAAAAGCGACAGGGTTAATAACGATAATATTAGGATTGATAATAAGCTCATGCGATAAAAAGAACGCTTCATTCGTAAACAGAAGGACTGCTACACATGAGAAAATAGAAAAGACAGAAGAAGCACAAACAACTAAAGCAAAGAAAGAAGAAAGATTAACAGTAAAACCGCTCAAGTCAGATCAAGTATCAGAACCAACAAAAGACAAAGACCCAGCTCCAATACCAGAACCAGTCACAAATCCATCATCAGTAACAAAACCAGATTCCAAGACAGAGCTTGCAGTAAAGTTAGTTGATTATATT
>BNVV01000212.1 GCA_025998355.1 Endomicrobiia bacterium | reverse complement strand
ATTTGACTTGCGTTAAAATTTTATATTTTAAAGTTCAAGCCCAACTTAGCCGTAAACCCCGAAAAATCTGATGGAAAGGGTCTATATCCTAAATCAAGTCCTAGCCCAAATTTCTTTGTAAATAAATACTGTGCTCCTACAGACGTATCCATTGCAAATGCAGTTCTGCTAGAACTTATCTCAAACTTATCCAAAGACTCATGCTTAGAACCAAGCTTAAAATTATTATCAGCCACAGCAATACCCGCAAATAATTTCCCATTCAGGCTAAATTCTTCGCTTACATCATAACTCAACCTTATGCCAGGCATAATAGAAGCGAGTGAAACTCTAGTAAAAAGGTAGATATCATCAATAAATATACCATTTTTACTCATAAATGTCTTTCTTTTACCTGATTGTAAGTAAGCCACTCGAAAACCAGGTTTCACATTTTCGTCACCACCAAAAAAACAATCCACACCTACTGCAAACGCATTGTCCATCTTGCCATTGCTATTTATTTTAAAACCATCTAATGAATCTGCTCCCGCTTTTGTAATTTTAGCAAACTCAGAGTCGGGATCCAAAAATTTAGACATCTCAAACATTCCATCAGACACCTTTTTCAAAAAATCATTAGTATTATCAACCTGCTTATCAATCTTCCTATCAAAATCTAATCTAGTGTACCCGCCCCATACGTCTACTTCACCTTCAGCAAATACATTTGTTGCAAAAACCGACAAAACCAACAACACTAGAAACGAGAGTCTTTTCATAATGCCCCCTTTTTTTAAATTTTAGATTGCAAGTCAATTTAAAAATTAAGCCCTCTTTTTTATAACTGACCTTCCTTATTGGTTGAGTCTGTTTAAAAACTCTTGTCACATCACTGTTATCCTTAAGCTTGTTTCGATACTTAATTTAAACAGACCCTGCAGCAATTCCCCTTTTTTGCACAAAAACATGATAATTTCACAAACTTGAAAGATAACGTACCCCATCTCAACTTCTCTTGTCTTAGAAGTGCTTGACGCTAACAGCATCTTTTTTCATTACAAAGTACTGACCTATCATCGAAAATATG
>BNVV01000211.1 GCA_025998355.1 Endomicrobiia bacterium | reverse complement strand
CAGGCAGGTCAGATGGAATGGGTTTAGTATTAATGGGAGTAAAGAAAGGGACATTTGACAAAACAAAGGATAGCAAGGAGTAAGAAAAGATAGGAGGAGAGATGAGCAAAGAGAAAATTGAGTATAGCAAAGATAGTAAAGATGATGTTTGAATACTTCAGGACAATACCTGAACATATTTATTAGACCTGAGACAGTTACAATGTCAGCAAAAGTTGTGGGTGCAGACTAGGGTATGTAAGAAGAAGTATTAATGAGTAGTGGGGAATATACACTAGATGGGAATAGGTATTGCTAAACAAAGCGCTAGAAGTAGAAGTAGCAGTGATAGATGCTGCAGATGTGATACAAAGACCTAAAACAGCAAAAGCAGCAAAGCAAGAAGAAAAAAAGACATACAATAACCGTTGGTAGTAGTTAAATTAAAGGTGAGCAAATAATATGCACAGCGATAATAGGACAAGGAACGATTTTAGTTTATTTTAATAGGCGTGTATTTGTGCAAAGAAAGACAAAAAGACAATAAGATACATGGCAAATACAATTTAGGAGGACTTAGGCAAAATACATACAAACACACTAGTTCTTAAAAAAGAGATCAAAGAAACACCCCACTGACAAAAGAAGATAAAGAGTTAAATAGGGAGATTTCATCAAATGATTATAGTGGAAAATGTTAAAGTATTTGTTAAAAGGTTCAAAATAGTACAGAATAGCTGTAGACCGCAGAAGACGCTTTGGACTGCGATTTAACTTGAGTTGCAGGTATTTGTATTCTTGAATTTAATACTTAAGTTTTGCAAGAGGTCTATTGTCTCTAGCGTTCTTTCAAATGTTGAAAAATGCTTATGAGCTAAGAAACGAAGGGTGGATTTATGGATAAAAGATTTGTCTGCGGCAGATCAATTTATGCATTTCGGTTCTTTTAATTTTAGTCTTCTTTCTCATATTTTCGATGATAGGTCAGTACTTTGTAATGAAAAAAGATGCTGTTAGCGTCAAGCACTTCTAAGACAAGAGAAGTTGAGATGGGGTACGTTATCTTTCAAGTTTGTGAAATTATCATGTTTTT
>BNVV01000210.1 GCA_025998355.1 Endomicrobiia bacterium | reverse complement strand
TATTCTTCGTCTTCATCGTCATCTTCTTCTTTGTCATCTTCATCATTTCTCTTCTTTTCTACCTGTGCCTTTATAGCCTTATCTTTGTCAGACAATTTTTCCAAATCTCTATATGTCTGCCAACACTCTGCATTTGCCTCTAGAGCCTCTAGTGTTAGTGACAGCTCCGGCATTGTTTCTGGTTCTGCTGGCGTAATATAATCAACTAACTTTACTGCAAGCTCTGTCTTGGAATCTGGTTTTGTTACTGATGATGGATTTGTGACTGGTTCTGGTATTGGAGCTGGGTCTTTGTCTTTTGTTGGTTCTGATACTTGATCTTGTGATGATAGCACTTCAGATTGTGCAAGCCTAGGAACACTACTGCTACCGTGATCATCTACTACTGCTATTACATTATCCACTACAGGCGTTTGTGGTGGCGCTAGAACTGATGGTGGTGATTGATGTTGTGGTTGTATAACTACGCTATCTGTAGACTCTTGTTTTGGTTCTTCTTTTTCTTTTGTTGTTTCTGATACTTGCTCTGACTTGAGCGGTGTTACTGTTAATCTTTCTTCTTTCTTTGCTTTTGCTGGTTGTGCTTCTTTTGTCTTTCCTATTTTCTCATGTGTAGCAGTCCTTCTGTTTACGAATGAAGCGTTCTTTTTATCGCATGAACTTATTATCAATCCTAATATTATCGTTATTAACCCTGTCGCTTTTTTCATCGTTATTTCATCCTTTGCTTTTCTATGTGGTCATGCTAAATTGTACCATAAAAACAAAGACGTGTGGAGAAGTACACTGACCACTTAAGCTGCAAAAATAGTGCATTCAAATGGTTTGGCTATAACTTACATTAAGCTAATGCATTACCATCATTATAATTGCCTTACTCTCTGTCTTACTCTCTGCCTTACTCTCTCTTGTGTGCTGTATCACTCTATTATTGCTCTGAACGATGGCACACAAGAAAGTGTTTTTTTGAGTTTTATAGTCATCCTTGGACTACTGATCGTTTCCTGATACATTTGTTAAACCTGTTTGGTTTTGTATTCCCGATCCTGTTCCAGCATTAGTATTAGTATTAGGGGC
>BNVV01000209.1 GCA_025998355.1 Endomicrobiia bacterium | reverse complement strand
TTCCTCTCTAAGTCCAACCTTTTGTCTATCTAAATTGTCAATTATTTCCTCTTGACGTTGGATTTCTCTTTCATATCTTTCCATCTTAATCCTATCAGCATCTACCGTAATTCCCTCTAAAACCTCATGTCCAAGAGGAGCTCTAGCAGTTTTAACAGTTTCCATTCCTGCCTCAAGCTCTTCTCTTCTGTGTCCCAACGCATCACGCTTATTGTTAGTTTGATCCTTATCATGCTCCAGGTTCTCAAGTTGCTGCCTTAACCCATCTTCCTTCTCATCAGCCTTACCCAAGTCTCTATTCGCCCGTCCTAACTCCTCTGACAATTCACTGTACTTTAGCTTTAAAGCATCGCAACTGTCCTTATGCCTCTTAACAGCACCTTGTTTTATTTGAGTCGCAGTACTTGGGTTTTTATTAGCCGCGTCTTTACGCTCATTCAATTCCTTTACAAGATTATTAAGTATGTTTTCTTCCACAACCAAAGCTACCTCTGTTTCTTTAAGATTTTCCTCAATCTTAGGTATTTCACTTTCAATCTTCTTCTTATCTTCCACTGCAACATCATGCGCCTCAACAATCGAAGCCTGCTCACGAGCTATAGCTTCAGATTTATTAGTCAATACATCAATCTCCCTATCAATCTCCCGTATCTCCTGTACATCTCGATCCATCTGATCATCACCATCATTAACCACAAATTCAGTCAACTCATCGGCAACTCTTGCTTGAGTAGCTGCATAATGCGCCTCGGCCCTATTGCGAGTTTGGGCTATTTCTTTTATTGCATCATTAGCTTGACGTTCAGCCATCGCAACATTCTTATCCCACTGTGCAGCTTCAGCCTCAGCTTCATCCAATTCCGCCTCTGCCTTCTCTAGCAATTCCGCATCCTCTGCCTTCTTGGCAGTATCTTCATCAAGAATACCCTGTATCTTGCTGTTCCTAGCTAAATTAACATCCATTTTAGCTTGTGTCTTTCCCTTTGAAGAAAATGCCTCGGCTCGCTCCTCCTCATTATAAGTCTTCTGATCACCTATAATATCTTCACAATCAGCGATTTCTATGTCAAGCTGCTTGTTAGCT
>BNVV01000208.1 GCA_025998355.1 Endomicrobiia bacterium | reverse complement strand
TTTCCATCATGTCATTTGCCTTCATCATCGCCTTCATCGTCATCTTCGTCATCTTCTTCATCACCGTCTTCATCATCATCTTCTTCTTCTTCATCATTTTCTAGCTCATCTTCTTCTTCATCATCATCTTCTTCATCGTCAGCGTCAGTATCAGCATCTCCATCACTTTCTTTATCGTTAGTATCAGAATTTCCACCATTGCCTTTTCCATCATATCCTTTGTCGTCTCCATCATTCTTATCCTTACAACTACCACAACTACCACCATTTGAACAGGCTTTAGGAGTAGGTATAGTTTGCGAGCAGAGAGATCATGCAGATGAAAGAGTTGCTGTTGTAGAAAGACAAGGAACAGGGGAGTTGAGAGGTGAAGCTCTAGTGGCGGCAAAGAATCAGGATGTGTCGAACATGGAAAGGGAAGCAACTGCTCTTAGAGAAAGCGAATTGGCGAATGAAGCTCTAGCGACGGCAATGGATCAGTCTGTGTCGAACATAATAGAGAAACGAAGAGAGGAGTTGAGGGCTGAGGCTCTGAAGAATGAAGAAACTGCTATCATAAAGAGACAAAGAGATGATTTGGCAAGAGAAGCGAGACAGGCAAAGGCAAGAGCTGATGCTGCAGAGTCCGAAAGAGATAATTGGAAAAGATTATCTGTGGAAAATATCAAAACGTCCCTCGTAGAGAAACGAAAGGTGGAGCAAGAAGATAGACAGATAATCGAGAGTCGAGAGGAAGAGTTGGCTGAGCTAAGAGGTGTTTTGGAACAGACAAAGAAAGAAGCTGCGGAGGCGAAGAAAACAGCTAAGCTTGCACAGGACGAAGCTGAGTCTGCGCAAGCTAAAGCTGCGGAGGCAAAGAAAGAAAGCGAACTTGCGTGGCGTTCACATGAACTAACGCTTGGTTGCACGGATATTCGTGTTAATGAGTCTGAGAAAGAAATTGCTAGGTTAAATGAAGAGAATCGGAGGTTGAAGAAGAAAGAAGGTTCTGGAGATGGACAAGGTGCAGGTGCAGGTAGCGTAGATGAGCGTAGAGCTCAAGGTAAGGAAAAAGAAAAGGAAAAAGAAGATCCTACAAATAAGCG
>BNVV01000207.1 GCA_025998355.1 Endomicrobiia bacterium | reverse complement strand
CCCCCCCCTATTTTTAAACTCTCTATTAGTCCATACTCCACACATCTTTTATTGTAATTTCTTGCTTTGTCTCAGGCTACATCTCTCTCCTTTTGTCTTTTCTTACTTCTTCCTTCCTTTCTCTTCTTTTCTTTTTTCTTACTTCTTCCTTAAAATCTTTTTCTTGGAAATTAACCTTCAAACGCTTAAATAACAAAATCACAACTATTTGCAAATAACTACTCTTTGTTTTTTATAACACTAAATTATTTGTTATTTGAAATAGTACAAATACTACAAAATGAACATTTGTGCGTTTCTTGCTTGGTTAACTTGGCTTAGTAAACTACTCTCTAGATTTGTAACTTCTTGGTTTGGCTAACTGCTATCTAGACGGGTATTAAACTTCCCCAGACTACAATCTTGACTAAATTTAAAACTTTTAAAGCTTCACCTACAGACCACTAACTTAAGATCTTTGATAATGAATTTAATTTTTAAGTCTTTGATCCTTTGTTGCCTTTGAGTCTTTTGTGGTTTTCTTATGCGAGTTATGTAATCATATTGGAACTTTATTTGTCAAGTCTTTTGTAGAATTTCATAATATTACATTGGACTTTTGTCAAACAAAAACAAACGATTTTTTTTGGCTTTTAAGTCCTGCGCGCTACCTGCGACGGCGGTTTTGGCAACTAACGTTTTAAGGCTTTGGGCTCGATCTTTGGCTTTGGCGGCGAGGGCAGCGGTGCGGCTGGCGTCGGCGATAGCGTTGTTGATGGTTTCTTTTTTGGAGATGGGGAAGGTGTCGTTATCACTACTGATGATGAAAGCTTAAGCGATGGTGAGAGTGGCGTCGGCGCTGGTGATGGTGCTGTAGCAGGTGATGCTACTTAATTTGTATTTGGTCTCGGCGGCGGAGGTGGTGGTGTTGCCGAGGATGTCATTGGCCTGTTTGATAATGGTGATGACTTCGGTTAAGGGGTTTTTGGCGGTTTCGATGGCAACGGTGATATCGGTGAGACCCGAGTGGTTTTGCTTGTGCTTGTTGTGGTGCTTCTGGTGATGATGAAAACGAGCTACTTGAAGACGCGCCAGATGGTGTGATGATGAT
>BNVV01000206.1 GCA_025998355.1 Endomicrobiia bacterium | reverse complement strand
TGATAATTCATCATCTTCTTCACCGTCACCATCTTCTTTGGCATTAGCACCAGTAGATTTTTCTCTGCCATCTTCTGCAAACTTTCTTGCAGAACCGTCAGAGGATAATTCAACTTCATCATTTGTCCCTTCGTGTTCAATTCTTCCTTCATCTTTTTCCTACTCTTCTTCTTCTTCGTCTTCATTTTTTTCGTCACCTAGTTCGTCTTCTCCATCTTCATCTTCTTCGTATCCATCATCGTCTTCATCGTCATTTTTGTCCTCTTCGTCCTCATCTTCTTCTTCATCTCCTAGTTCGTCTTCTTCATCTTCATCATCGTCATTTTCTTCTTCGTTTTCTCCATATCCTTCACCGTCTTTACTTTCAAACACCCCAGAGTTAAATAGTTTAAGCAGTCCAAGCAGTTCGAGTTTAGTTAGTCCAATTTTGAGCAGTTCGAGTTCGAGCAATACAACATTAAACTTACTAACATTACCACTGCATCCAACAAGTTCATCTTCATCAAGTTCATCAAGCTCATTTACCAATAAGACCATGTCCTCATCACCATCATCATCTTCACCAACATCAGTAGCAGTGTCGGCTGCAGGCGACAGCTCGAGTAGTTCGTGCAGTTCAACCTCATCTTCAAACCTAATAATCCAAAGCAATTTGAGTGCATTTTCAACTCCAATGCCACCATCGTCACAACCTAGTACATCCTCAAGTAGATCGTCTTCATCATCAGTACAACCGCCAGTATCACCACTAAGTTCATCGCGACGTTCACTAAGTCCATTTTTATCGAGCCCGTCAAACAATAGTATATATAGCAGTAGCACCACACCACCACCACCACACAGTTTATCAGAAGCATCCGTAAGGAGCTCGTCAAGTCAAAGGAGCAGTAGTACAGGTAGTACACCACCACGCAGTTTATCAGGATCATCTGCATGGAGCTCGTCAAGTCAAAGGAGCAGTAGTACAGGTAGTACACCACCACGCAGTTTATCAGGATCATCTGCATGGAGCTCGTCAAGTCAAAGGAGCAGTAGTACAGGTAGTACACCACCACGCAGTTTATCAGGATCATCTGCATGGAGCTCGTCAAGTCAAAGGAG
>BNVV01000205.1 GCA_025998355.1 Endomicrobiia bacterium | reverse complement strand
AAACAAAATACAAATTAAGCAGCATCGCCTGCTGCAACATCATTACCAGCGCCAGCGCCATCATCACCGCCGCCTATTGCTGCGCCGAAGCTTTCATCATCAGTAGTGATGATACCTCCCTCGTCTCCAAAGAAGAAGCCATCAACGGCGCTCTCCACAACGCCCACGTCACCGCCCGTAACGCCAACTTCAACCTGCAGCAGGGCTTGCTATGCTGCCGCCCGCCTCCTCACTGACGCCCCCATAGACCCCAATATCATCATAACCCTCCAGCAGCAGACCAACAAAGATGCCTATATCTGTAAAGTGGTCAGAAAAATCCCTGCTGCAAACACACACCGCCACCAGTGACGATGACAGTGACGTTCGGACCGACAAACATGTCTTTACCGATTACCTAAAAAAGATACCTATATCTGCAAGGTAGGCAAGGAAATCGTTGATGCAAACACCGCCGATGCCAGTGACAATGACAGTATCCTTCGGATCAACAAAGATGTCTTTACCCATTACCTAGTCAAAAGCCTTGCTGTAGACGTCGGCAGTATCGTTGAAAAAGCCCAAGAATTAATCGACAAAACCAGCGCATTAGTTGCCAAAACCGCCGTCGCAGGCAGTGGCGGCCGAAGAAGCCGAATAAGAGACTAAAAGCCTTAAGCAAGGGGCTGAAGCAGGTAGCATTCACACCCAAACGCACGAGAGCTTTTTTGATTTTTGATTGTTGCATGCAAGAGCCATGGCAACAGTCTATGAAATTTGCTTAAAGGTTAAAGTAACCTCGCCAGAGACTTTTTTCGTGCGTTTGTCGTGGTAATCCGACTATTCTACCTTGCGTTACTTTGCGAGAAGGTATATAATGAGTTTGGAACTGGACAAAAAGATTGATAAAGGGTCCAGCGCGATGCTCTGCTTTGGTAAAAGTCTTATAATCTATTGGGTTTCCCTAAAAACTCTAACAAGTACTGCTGCCATGTCTTTGTTTTTTTTGCACCAGATGTTATTTTTACGGGCGAGATACCTTAAAACAAGGCCAGTATGACAAATACGAATACGAAAAATCTCTAAAACCATGGGTTTTTAAAGAGACCCTATTGCGGTTTCGTTTGGTG
>BNVV01000204.1 GCA_025998355.1 Endomicrobiia bacterium | reverse complement strand
GTTCTTTTTATCACATGAGCTTATTATCAATCCTAATATTATCGTTATTAACCATGTCGCTTTTTTCATCGTTCTTTCCTCCTTTGCTTTCTATGTGGTCATGATAAATTGTACCATAAAAAAGAAAAATGTGTAAAGAAGTATACTCGCCACTTAAGCTGCAAGAATAGTGCATTCAAATGGTTTGGCTATAAACTTGCATTAAGCTAATGCATTACCATCATTATCTATTGTCTTACTCTCTGCCTTACTCTCTCTTGTGCTATATCGCTCTATATTGCTCTAACCGATGGCACACAAGAAAGTGTTTTTTAAAGTCTTTAGTCATGTTAATCAAATGCTGAGACATCTTGTGCGAACGAACCTGTTTGGTTTTGTGTTACCGATCCCGCCTTAGTAACAGTAGGAACAACAACAATTTTGGCAGCATTAGGGGTAGTATTTTTCTGCTCCCCAGCAGCAACTGGCTGTTGTGTTCCCTGCTGCTTCTCAGCCAATTTCTGTTCAGCTTTTTCCCTTTCTTTATTAGCCTTGTCCAACGCAGCTTTTAACTCTTCAATTTCTTTCTTTGCTCCGTCAATTTCTTCCTTTGCCTGTTCAGCTTCTTTCTTAGCATCGCCTGCCGCAGTTCTCAACTCTTCTCTTTCTTCCTTTGCCTGTTCAGCTTCTTTCTTAACCTTGTTTAACGCAGTTCTTAACTCTTCTTTTTCTCCATCTATTTCCGTAGCCCGAGCTCCACTCTCATCTGTGCTAGCTGCTTCACGCTTATCTGCAGGAGCTTCTCTCTCAGCCAACTTCCTCTGCAACTCCCGATTCTTTTCATTTAACCTAGCAATTTCTTCCATTGCCTCCCGAGTTTTTCCCTCTGCACGAACAATTACCACAGTAGCTTCTTCCTTTACTAGAGTTGCTGCCTTCTGAGCTTCTTCCTTTACTCTCTCAGTTTCTTCCTGTGCCACGGTCAATCTCTCTTTCAACTCTTCATTTTCTCTTTCTCTTTCATTTGCCTGATCTCCACTCCCACCTGTGCTAGCTGCACCACGCTTATGCAACTCCATCCTCAACTCTCGATTTTCTTCCTTTAGTCTCTCAGCTTCTTTACGTGTTTCTGCAGTTTC
>BNVV01000203.1 GCA_025998355.1 Endomicrobiia bacterium | reverse complement strand
AACGAAAAGCAAAAGCAGAAAAAAATAGTAGTCCACCGTCACCAAGTTCAATAGGTCCATCTCTATCGAGCTCGTCAAGCGACAGTGCAGGTAACGATGCAAACGGCAACACAAGTAGCACCACCACACCACCACTACTATCACCACCACCACTACCACTACTACCACCGCCACCGCCACTACTACTACTACTATCACCACCACCACTGCCACTGCCATCTCCAAGCAGTTCGAGCTCATCTTCAAGCACAAACCCGAGCAATTCGAATTCATCTTCACCTTCTTCGTTTACATCATCGTCATCTCCTTGGTCGTATTCATCGTTTCCTTCTTCATCTTCAAGCAGTCCAAGCTCAAGCAGTTTGAGTAGTCCAAACCAGAGCAGTTCGGGTTCATCTTCAAGTTTATCTAATCCAAGCTCAAGTAGTTTGAGCAGTTCAAGCTCGAGTAGCTCGAGTTCAAGTAGTTTAAGTGGTGGCACAGGCACTGGCATAGGGAAGAATGATTCACATCGTAGTCTGCATACAATCTCCTCCTCGTTGAATGGTCAACATCATCAACATGCGGCATGCATGAGCGACGCAGGCGCAGACACAAGTGCATCTTCATCTAGTTCATCATCAGCACCAATGACAACACCAGCAGCAGCACATTCAGCAAGTCCACCAACTAGCCGCTTAAGCTCGAGCAGTTCAAGCTTAAGTTCAAGCAGTTCAAGCTCGAGTAGCTCAAGTTCATCTTCAAGTTCAAGCTCGAATCCAAGCAGTTCGAGCTCATTTTCAAGCTCAGAAACAAAAAAAGAAGAAAAACAAAAAGCAGAAGAAGACAAAAAACGAAAAGCAAAAGAAAAAGCTGCAGAAAAACAAAAAGCAAAAGAAGCTGAAGAAAAACGAAAAGCAAAAGCTGAAGCAGAAGCAAAAGCAGAAAAACAAAAAGCAAAAGAAGCTGAAGAAAAACGAAAAGCAAAAGCTGAAGCAGAAGCAAAAGCAGAAAAACAAGCGCATGAAAAATCTCTCGGACAGCTGATTCCAAACAACCTCGCTAGGCGGTGAAGTGATTATATGGCAAAAAACAGGGGGAAAGTCTATGAACACAAAAACAGTAAAAGCAACATTAAGCA
>BNVV01000202.1 GCA_025998355.1 Endomicrobiia bacterium | reverse complement strand
GCAGAAAGCAAGGCTAAAGGCAGCAAAAGAAGAGCAGAGAGCAAGGCTAAAGGCAGAGAAAGAAAAGCAGGGAGCAGGGCAAAGAGCGCACAGAATAAATCTAAAGGCAGAAGCAGAAAAGAGAGCAGAAGAGGCACAACGAAAAACAGAACAAGCAGCACTAGCACAAGCAGAAAAAGAACAAAAAGAAGCACTAGAAAAAGAAGAAGAAGAAAGATCAAGAGAGCAAGCAATACTAGCACAAGCAGATGCAGAGGCAAAACAAAAAACAAAAGAAGAAGCACAAACAACAAAAGCAAAAGAAGAAGAAAGATTAGCATTAACACCACTTGAGTCAGAGCCAGTATCAGAACCAACAAACACAAAAGAAGAAGAAAGATTAACAGTAACACCGCTTAAGTCAGAGCAAGTATCAGAACCAACAAAAGAAAAAGAATCAGCGCCCGATCCAAGCAAAAACCTAGCGCCAGTCTCAGTCCCAGAGCAAGTACCAGAAAGAGCAAAAGAGCCAGTGCCAGAGCAAGTATCAGAACAGGAAAAAGAGCAAGACCCAGTCCCAGAGCAAGTATCAGAACCAACAAAAGAAAAAGAATCAGCGCCCGATCCAAGCAAAAACCTAGCGCCAGTATCAGAACCAACAAAAGAAAAAGAATCAGCGCCCGATCCAAGCAAAAACCTAGCGCCAGTATCAGTCCCAGAGCAAGTATCAGAAAGAGCAAAAGAGCCAGTCCCAGAGCAAGTATCAGAACCAACAAAAGAAAAAGAATCAGCGCCCGATCCAAACAAAAACCTAGTGCAAGTATCAGAACCAGCAAAAGAAGAAGAACCATCACAAGAGCCTAAAGATAGCGTAGTTATGCAACCACAACATCAATTGTCGCCATCATCTCTAGCGCCACCACAAGCACATGTAGTGGGTAGTGTAGTAGCAGTAGATGATCACGGCAGCAGTAGTGTTCCTAGGCTAGCGCAACCTGAAGTACTATCACCAGCACAAGAGCAAGTATCAGAATCAGTCAAAAAGCCATCACCAGCCCCAAAACCAGATTCCACTACAGAGCTTGCAGTAAAGTTAGTTGATTATATTACGCCAGCAAAGCCACAGACGGCACCAAGGCTCTTG
>BNVV01000201.1 GCA_025998355.1 Endomicrobiia bacterium | reverse complement strand
TTTGCTTACAACTTCGGCAACATCTTCTTCGTCAACCTCTTCTTTCAACATCTTTTTTTCTTTTTGAAGTTCAAGAAGTTTTTTATTTGCTTCTTCAAGTTGTTTTTGCATTTGCGGAATCTTTCCATAACGAATTTCAGCTACAGCGTTCAAGTCGGCTGTTCTTTCAGCTTTTTGTTCTTCAATTTTCATATTTTCAATATCTGCTTTAATATGTCTGATTTCAGAAATGGAAGATTTTTCTTTTTCCCAATGAACTTTCATCTCGGCAGAATCTTGCTTTAATTTATCTATTTCTTTTTCCATATTAGCAAGACGCTCTTTTGATGCTGTGTCAGTTTCTTTTTTTACAGCCTGTTTTTCAATTTCAAGCTGCCTTAATCTTCTTTCTACTGCGTCAAGTTCAGTAGGCATAGAATCTATTTCTATTCTTAATCTGCTTGCAGATTCGTCAACTAGATCTATTGCTTTGTCCGGCAGATATCTGTCGGTTATATATCTTGCGCTTAATGTCGCTGCCGCAACAAGCGCAGAATCTTTGATTTTTACACCGTGATGTACTTCATATTTTTCTTTTATTCCTCGTAAAATTGCAATGGTATTTTCAACGGAAGGTTCACCTGCAAAAACAGGCTGAAAACGTCTTTCTAAAGCCGCATCTTTTTCAATATATTTTCTATACTCGTCAAGAGTCGTCGCCCCGACAAGTTTAAGTTCACCGCGTGCAAGCATAGGCTTTAACATATTTGCAGCATCAACCGCCCCCTCGGCAGAACCCGCGCCAACTATAGTATGCAGTTCGTCAATAAAAAGAATTACTCTTCCGTTTGCCGATTGAATCTCTTTAAGAACAGCTTTGAGCCTATCTTCAAATTCGCCCCTATATTTTGCGCCGGCTATTAGCGCTCCCAAATCTAAAGCTATAACTTTTTTATCTTTTAAACTTTCAGGAACGTCTCCGGAAACTATACGCTGTGCTAATCCCTCTACTATTGCTGTTTTACCTACTCCTGGTTCGCCGATTATGACAGGATTATTTTTTGTTCTTCTTGATAAAACCTGCATGCATCTGCGTATTTCCTCATCTCTACCTATAACAGGATCTAGTTTTCCGCGTTTTGCTAA
>BNVV01000200.1 GCA_025998355.1 Endomicrobiia bacterium | reverse complement strand
ATAGGAATCGCAGAAGACGCTTTGGACTGCGATTTAACTTGATTGCAGGTATTTGTAATTCTGAATTTAATACTTAGTTATGCAAGAGGTCTATTGTATAATTTACATAATGCCGGCAAAACTTTATCTGCTATATCCTTATGGATAAGCAATGTTTCCATTGCGTTGCATGCAGAAGGTCTTTGACATTTTGCGTTTATTGCAATATCTAAAGCCATATCAATATTTGCATCTTTGTCTACGTATGTATGGCATAACCCCTTGCCGTGCGATAAAACCGGTATCTGTGAATTTGTTTTTATAAATCCAACAAGTTCTTGGCTGCCTCTTGGTATTAGCAAATCTATAAACGTGTCTAGACGTATAAGTTCTTGCACGGCGGCTCTGTCTGTGGTGTCGATAAATTGTATTGCACCGCTAGGCATACCTGCCTTTACTGCGGCATTACAGATTATTTTTGCAAAAACTCTATTTGAATTTATGGCTTGAGCGCCACCTTTTAAAATAACGGCATTGCCTGCCTTTAAACATAAAGACGCTGCGTCAACGGTAACATTTGGGCGCGCTTCATAAATCATTGCAATTACGCCTAAAGGCACTCTTGTTTTTTTAACGTCTATATCAACAGACAATGCATTTCTTTCGATTACAGTCCCTATCGGATCCCGTAGAAGAATAACATCTTTTATACCTTTTATTATGTCATTAACGCGTCTGTCGGTTAGAGCAAGTCTGTCTATCAGCGTAGGCGCTATTCCTGATTCTTTTGCCGCATGAACATCTATTTCGTTGTGAAAGAGTATTTCTTTTATATTTTTCTGCAAAGCATCAGCCATGGCAGAAAGTATGTTGTTTTTATGCTCTGTGCTCATTGATGCAAGCTTTCTCGATGCTTCTTTTGCTGTCTGGGCTTTTAATAGTATTGCTTGTTTTAATTCATTGTTTTCCATGATTGACTCCAAATTAAAGGCTTGCTCCACTGTCTCGAATCTTAAAGCTTTTGTATTCTTTTGTCAAATTGCAGACAGGCCAATCATGCGCAACGGCCTCGCAAGCTAAGATGGCAGCAACTTGCAACAACAACTGGTAAGGCATATGTATCTTTTATGCGTTTGTCGTGCGCATG
>BNVV01000199.1 GCA_025998355.1 Endomicrobiia bacterium | reverse complement strand
AGTTTATCAGGATCATCTGCATGGAGCTCGTCAAGTCAAAGGAGCAGTAGTACAGGTAGTACACCACCACGCAGTTTATCAGGATCATCTGCATGGAGCTCGTCAAGTCAAAGGAGCAGTAGTACAGATAGCAGCACACCACAACCACCACATGTATCACCAACACTAGAAACAGTGACAGAACCTGAAGCAGTGTTAGGAGGACAATTGGCGGGAGAAACAACACCATTGCCTTTATCACTACCACGGTTATCGCTGCCTGTCCCAGTGATAGGATCAGCATCAGAATCAGAGTCAGTGCCAGTGCAAGCACCATTACTACAAGCAGTAATGTCACATAGCGGTTCAGGCAGTTCAAGTTCGAGTCCAAGCAATTTAAGTTCATCTTCAAGCTCAAGCTCGAGTAGCTTGAATTCATCTTCAAGCCTAAGCCCGAGCAGTTCGAGCTCATCTTCAAGCACAAACTCGAGCAGTTCGAGCAATTCAAGCTCAAGTCCAAGCAGTTCAAGTTCAAGTAGCTCGAGCTCATCTTCAAGTTCATCATCTTCTTCACCGACTAGTAGCCCATCGACTAGTAGCTCTATGTCTCAATCATCATCGTCAACATTTTCGTCATCTTTACCTTCAAGCAGTTCAAGCTCAAGTAATTTGAGCATTTCAATCCCAAGCAGTTTTACATCGAGTAGTTCAAGCTCAAGCTCGAGCAGTTCGAACTCATTTTCAAGCCCAAGCCCGAGCTCGAACAGTTCGAGCTCATCTTCAAGAAGTTCGGCCAGTCCAAGCCCGAGTAGTTCAAGTTCAAGTGGTGGTGCAAGTGCAGGCGGAGCTGGTCTGCAACCACAACTACAAGGACAACAACTACAACATTCTTTATTTCCTTCATCTTCTTCTTCGTGTCTATCATCGCCTTCTTCTCTATTTTCTTTTTTGCCGCATCCACCATGGTATTCTCCTTATCCACAATCTTTTTATTATCCATCATCACCGTCGTCAACATTTCCGCCATCTTCATCTTTAAGCAGTCCAAGTTCAAATAATTTGAGTAGTTCGAGCTCAAGTGGTGGCACAGGTGCAGGCTGGGCTGGTCAGATGAGTATGATGAATAGATTGCCGCTGCAATTGAGTGGTAG
>BNVV01000198.1 GCA_025998355.1 Endomicrobiia bacterium | reverse complement strand
TTGAATAGATGTTCGCCGATGCGGTTGCCATCGGGGACCTTTTTTTCAAGGGCAGCCAGCAGTTCATCCTTAAATTGATTACAGGCGTTGGACGGATATTTCCCGTACATGAAAGCCCCGCCGTATTTCTCCACGAACACCGTCCACCAGCGGAAACCGTTCTTTTTGAAGGTTACCGGCCAGAAGCATTTTGAAAATACTTTCACGCCGTAGGGGTTCGCATAACTTGGACGGTGCTGGACAAGCAGAAATTTCCAAAGCCGTCCTGGGCCAAACCCTGACAACGGAAGTGGGGGATGTGGGGAGCTATGCCGCCGCATCCGCCCATAACCTTGTGCGGGAAGATCTGGCCTCTGCCGACCGCCGCCGGATATCCGCTGCCTTTAACCGGCTGGCTCAAGTTTACACCTTCTACAATTTCGGCGGGGAGGTGATCCCGCCCCTGTTCCAGTTTGTAAAGGATGAGGACCTGCAAACCGGCCGGGCGGAACGGGACACTAAATTATACGGAATGGGATGGCGGCCCAAGAAGACCTACATCAGCCGGGAATATAGCATTCCGGAAGATGACTTTGATTTACAGGAGGATACCGCCGGGGAAGATGATCCCTTCGGAGGTTTCAGCCGGAACGGGATCATTCCTGAAAAAGAGCATCCCGCGAATTGTCCCTGCGGGTGCCATAACCTGAAAAAGAAGCGTTCCCTGTTCAGGAAGGCCGCCCTGCTCTTTGCCTCAAAAGCAGAACAGGAATTGGAAAAAGACAATCAACTCATGGAGAAGTTTGATGAGACCATTATTAAGGCGGCCCAGCAAGAGACCAATGAAACGGTCGATGCCTTTATTGATGCTACGGGCAACGTGCAGAATTTTGATGATGCGTTTAAGGCTGTTACTACTCTTTATGATCGCCGTTCTCCTGAGAAGTGTGCGGCTCTGCTTGATGAGATTCTCTATGCATCCGGGCAGATAAGCGGAAAGGCACAGAACAAGAAAGGGGGCCGCAATGGGTAGAATCCCTGATCCCACAGTGATGACTCGCAAAGCGGTGGTAGGCATTTTTTGCCGTAATACTACTTTGAGAACTTTGCCGTCCTGCGTACTCTTTACGAAATGGAACTCCCGCCCAAGCCGACTGCTCCTTGGCTGAGCGTTTT
>BNVV01000197.1 GCA_025998355.1 Endomicrobiia bacterium | reverse complement strand
AAAAAGGTTCAAAATAGTCTAAAAAGATAGATAAGTAATAGCAAAAGACGCTTTGGACTGCGATTTAACTTGATTGCAGGTATTTGTAATTCTGAATTTAATACTTAGTTATGCAAGAGGTCTATTGAAAAAAATAATATTGTTTTTTTCTTCTGCTTTTGGCGTGGGTTACATAAAATATGCTCCAGGGACATTTGGAAGTTTAGTTGGTGTTTTGCTTTGGGTATTGTTTGCCCCAGATGCTTATGTATTTCAGTGTTTTTTGCTTGTCGCAATATTTGCGATTTCTGTTTTGTTTTCTTCTATGGCTGAACAGATTTACAATAAAAAAGACGATCAAAGAATAGTTATAGATGAAGTTGCCGGATTGTGGTTTTCAGTGGCATTCTTACCTAAAACGTTCTTATTTTTATTTTTAGGATTGACATTATTTAGAATTTTCGATATAAGGAAGCCGTTGTGCATTAATAAATCGCAGAATTTAAAAGGTGGACTTGGCGTTACAATGGATGATGTCTTAGCGGGTGTTTTTGTAAATGTGGTGTTGCATGCTGTAAAATTTATGTTCTATTGATCAGATTATTGCGCTGTGTATCTGTTGATCAAATGAAAATAACAGAGGTATTACTGTGATAGAGGTCAAGACAATAATATCGGGTTCTCTAGATGAAAATTGTTATGTAGTTTACGATTCAAAAAGTTTAAACGCTGCAATTATAGATCCTGGCGAAGATGGCGACAAGGTAATTGTAGGGATAAAGAAAGGCGAATTCAAACCAGAGATTCTTATAAATACCCACGGTCATTACGACCATATGCTTTCCGATGATGCAATACGTGCTGAATTTCAAATCCCTTTAGCAATACATAGAGATGATGTCCATATGCTTTCTGATGTCTACAAAAACGGTTCCGCCATGTTTGGTACAAGCGGGATTGTAAAAAATCCCGATATGTTGCTTGAAGACAATCAAAAAGTTAAACTGTCCTTTACATCTTTCAAGGTTATACATACACCCGGACATACAAAAGGTGGCATCTGTTTGTTATTTGACGGTTTTTTGATTACCGGAGATACTCTTTTTGCCGGCACAATAGGCAGAACAGACTTGGACGGTGGAGATCACGAAGAGATGGCATCGTCTTTGTCCAAGAT
>BNVV01000196.1 GCA_025998355.1 Endomicrobiia bacterium | reverse complement strand
AAGCAGAAGAGTTGCTACCCATGAGAAAATACAAGAAATAAAACAAGCACAAAAAGCAAAAGAAGAAGAAAAAGAAAGAGTAAGAATAGAAGCAGAACAAGCACTAGCAAAACAAGAAGAAGAAAGAACAATAGAACAAGCAATACTAGCACAAGCAGAAAAAGAACAAAAAGAAGCACTAGAAAAAGAAGAAGAAGAAAGATCAAGAGAGCAAGCAATACTAACACAAGCAGAAAAAGAACAAAAAGAAGCAGAAGCAAAACAAGAAGAAGAAAGAGCAAGGGAACAAGCAGCACTAGCACAAGCAGAAAAAGAACAAAAAGAAGCAGAAGCAAAACAAGAAGAAGAAAGAGCAAGAGAACAAGCAGCACAACTAAAAGCAGAAGAAGCACAACGAAAAAGAGAAGCAGAAGAGGCACAACGAAAAACAGAACAAGCAGCATTAGCAAAAGCAGAAGAAGAACAAAGAAAGACACTAGCAAAACAAGAAGAAGAAAGAGCAAGAGAACAAGCAGCACTAGCAAAAGCAGAAAAAGAACAAAAAGAAGAAGAGCAAAATAAGCTACTAGCTGAGTATTATGCTGCCCATACGATAATGGCTGAGCATTATGTCTTGTATCCTCCTACGCCTGAGAAAAAGCAAAAGCTAGTGGATGATTGGTTGAAAGAAAAAGAGCAGAAAAGAGAGTATGAGGAGAGAGCAAGAGAACAAGCAGCACTAGCACAAGCAGAAAAAGAACAAAAAGAAGAAGAGCAAAATAAGCTACTAGCTGAGTATTATGCTGCCCATACGATAATGGCTGAGCATTATGTCTTGTATCCTCCTGCGCCTGAGAAAAAGCAAAAGCTAGTGGATGATTGGTTGAAAGAAAAAGAGCAGGAAAGAGAGCATGAGGAGAGATTAGAGATAATAGCAATAAAGTTGGATGGAGAGGAAGAGGAGATGGATAAAGAGTTGGAGCGTAGGATAGAGAGAGGGGTAGAGAGACTGAACGAAGCTGATTTTTGGGACGGGCTGGATCAGGAGATAGGTCAGGTTAGTTTATCTATAGTTCCATAGTATCGAGGAGACAAAGGAAGAAACGAGAGAGTGCTGGAGAGAGACAAAGAAGAAGTAGAGGCATGTGAGGAGAGAAATACAAATAGAACACACAGAG
>BNVV01000195.1 GCA_025998355.1 Endomicrobiia bacterium | reverse complement strand
ACAGGATTTAGGAGGCCTTGACAGAATACACACAAACACACTAGTTCCCAAAAAGAGATCAAAGAAACACCCACTGACAAAAGAAGATAAAGAGTTAAATAGGGAGATTTCATCAAAAGATTATAGTGGAAAATATCATAGGATTTGTTAAAAGGTTCAAAATAGTCTCGAGAATAGATAAGTAATAGCAGAAGACGCTTTGGACTGCGATTTAACTCAGGTTGCAGGTATTTGTATTCTTGAATTTAATACTTAAGTTTTGCAAGAGGTCTATTAATGAAAGTAAAGAAAGGGACATTTGATAAAACAAAGGATAGTCGGGAGTAAGAAAAGATAGGGGGGAGTAGGATGAGCAAAGCAAATACAGATTTATAGGACTGACAAAATACATACAAACACACTAACCCTAAAAAAAAGAGATCAAAGAAATACTCGCTGACAAAAGAAGATAAGGAGTTAAATAGGGAGATTTCATCAAATGATTATAGTAGAAAATGTTAAAGTATTTGTTAGAAGGTTCAAAATAGTCTCGAGAATAGATAAGTAATAGCAGAAGACGCTTTGGACTGCGATTTAACTTGGGTTGCAGGTATTTGTAATTCTTGAATTTAATACTTAAGTTATGCAAGAGGTCTAATATTAAAGTCTCTTGCATTTTTGATCCATATATTGTTAACATCCCTGCATCTATTTCCGTCTGTTTTTGCTTTTTGGTGCGTAACTTGACATAAATTGTTTCACTTTACGCCCTTGCGACTATAAACGTTGTAACCGCAAACTGCGAATTCTTTGACAACTTCAGCTTCATAGCCACCTGTTTTTAGTCTACTTAAGACTAACTGTTGTTGATTACGTTTGATCTTGCTAAATAGACAATAGACCTCTTGCATAACTAAGTATTAAATTCAGAATTACAAATACCTGCAATCAAGTTAAATCGCAGTCCAAAGCGTCTTCTGCGATTCCTTATCTATTCTCGAGACTATTTTGAACCTTTTAACAAATACTTTAACATTTTCCACTATAATCCTTTGATGAAATCTCCCTATTTAACTCCTTATCTTCTTTTGTCAGTGGGTGTTTCTTTGATCTCTTTTTGGGAACTAGTGTGTTTGTGTGTATTCTGTCAAGGCCTCCTAAATCCTGTATCTGCCATG
>BNVV01000194.1 GCA_025998355.1 Endomicrobiia bacterium | reverse complement strand
AAGAGCAAGAGAACAAGCAGCACAGCTAAAAGCAGAAGAAGCACAACGAAAAAGAGAAGCAGAAGAGGCACAACGAAAAACAGAACAAGCAGCACTAGCACAAGCAGAAAAAGAACAAAAAGAAGCACTAGAAAAACAAGAAGAAGAAAGAGCAAGAGAACAAGCAGCATTAGCAAAAGCAGAAGAAGAACAAAGAAAAACACTAGCAAAACAAGAAGAAGAAAGAGCAAGAGAACAAGCAGCACAACTAAAAGCAGAAGAAGCACAACGAAAAAGAGAAGCAGAAGAGGCACAACGAAAAACAGAACAAGCAGCACTAGCACAAGCAGACAAAGAAAAAGCAGAAGCAGAAGAAATGAGGATATGTGGCGTCTGTGTGCTTTCTGATAAGGATAATCTTATTAACATCAAAGATCATACACATACAGCATGCGAAAGTTGCAAACAACTACTTCATACCAAGTGTATAAAAGAGTGGATGAAGGTAAGTAACACATGTCCCCTGTGCAGAAAAATAGGTACATTCGGAGCTCTCTCCAACCGTGTCATCCACCACCCCATCACCAGCAAGGAGGTCAACGTCGCCATCCGCATTGGCTATGAAGCCTTTGAGGCTGCCCGCAAATGCTCCTGTTTTGACTATGACGTCGAAAAATTCGGAAGCGCCCTCGAAATTGCCGAAATCAGACCCAGACTTGCCGAACTCAAAACCCGCTTTCACGAAATCGACATCCGCTCTGACGACCGCCACCACCTCACTAACACCGCCGACCTTGACGATCTCATAACCGAATTTATCGAAGCCAACGCCGAATTTGTCGAAATCAAACCCCGCATTGCGTCAATTTGGTCACGTCATTTTACGTCCCCACACCCCTTATTGATTTAATTTGGTCACGTTTGAAAAAATAGCAAGAAGTCCACATCTTTAAAACTACACTACGGTACAATTTAGCATGACCACATAGAAAGCAAAGGACAAAAAATGATGAAAAAAGCGACAGGGTTAATAGCAATAGTATTGACAGGATTGATAATAAGCTCGTGCAATCAAAAGAACGCTAGCCTTGTAAACAGAAGAGTTGCTACCCTCGAGAAAATACAAGAAGTAAAAGAAGCAGAAAAAGTAAAAGAAGAAGAAAAAGAAAGAGTGAGAATAGAAGCAGAA
>BNVV01000193.1 GCA_025998355.1 Endomicrobiia bacterium | reverse complement strand
TGACTCACTGTCTGATGACCCCCATTTGACCCGTTGCCTGACCCGCTGGGTGCTGGTGCTGGTAGTGGTGATGGTAGTGGTAGTGGTGCTGGTGATACATGTGGTTGTGGTGGTGTGATGATGCTACCTGTACTGTTGCTACTGCAACTTAACGAGCTCGATATAGATGAACTTATTGAATGTGGTGGTATTGCGCTAATGAACTTGGACAGGGCTTGGTATTTGTCGATTAAGTTGCCGGTTTCTTTAGCGCAGCAGGTGGCGTTAACGATAAGAGTTTTGATTTCGACACAAGCGTCTTTGGCGGTCCGTAGGATGGTTTTATCATTCTCGATTTGTTTGTAAGCGATTATGAGATTGGTGATAGTGTTATCGTAGTAGGCACGGGTGTCGCAGCTGAAGGGTTCTTTGGAGATACCACCGAAAATGTGGATACAGTGTTGGGTGTCGGCGGCGGCGAAGTTGGTGACGGTGGCGACGTAGCAGGCTAAATGGTTTAATCTGTGTTTGGTGTAGTCGGCGCCGGTGGTGACGATATTGCTGGCTGAGAGGGCAGCATTAGCGGCGATGTGGGCGTCGGCGGCGGCGGAGAGGAAGTCAACGCACTTGTTCTGGTTAGCGATGTCGAAGGCGAGCTTCTTGGCGGCTTCGACGTTATAGCTGGCGGCGTGCTCGGCGATGACCTTGGCGGTTTTGATAGTGCCAAAAGCTTCGGTTAAGGCGTCTTTGGCGATTTTGGTGGCATCGGCGGAGGCGATGGTGGGGTCAAGCTTGAGTGGTTTTGCTTGTGATTGTACTGCTGCTTGTGATGATGAAGACGAGCTACTTGAAGACGCACCGGATAGTGATGATGACGAGGATGATGGCCCATCATCTAACTCATCTGCTGGCGATGATGAACTAGATGAAGATGCGCCTGCGCCTGCGCCGGTGCCCGTGTCACTACTTGAACTCGAACTACTCGAGCGTGAACTTGAAGATAGGCCTGGACGACCCGGTAGTGATTGTTGTTGTAGTAGTTGTTGTAGTTCTTGTTGTATTTCTTGTCGTAGTTGTTGATATTGTTGTTGATATTGCTGTATTCGTTGTAGTAGTTGTTGTTGTTGTTGTTCTTGTTGTTGTGCCGCTGATGATGATGCTAGTGATGATGATGGTGGTAGTGGTGGTGAT
>BNVV01000192.1 GCA_025998355.1 Endomicrobiia bacterium | reverse complement strand
AGAGGCAGAGCAGAAAACAAGACTAGAGGAGCGGGCAAAGATATGGGCTGATTATTTGGCTGAGTGTCATGCTTGTACAGTTAGTTATTATGCTAAAAATCCGATAGAGGCACAGAAAGTTGCTGATTATTGGTACAAGTATGAACAGGAGAAAAAGCGAAGAGACGAGGAGTACGCGAGAAGGCGGGAGGAGGAAGCGAAATGGTTGGATGAGATGAGGGAGAAAAATAGAAAGATAGCCTGGCTAGACAGAATACTCGATGCGCAGAGGAGAAAGAAAGAAGAGGAAGAAAGACAAGCAGATATACGGAGAAATGAAGAAAGTAGGGCAGAGCGAGAGAGTAGATACAGGAAAAGAGACATTCAGACTACCAACAAACTGACAAATTGATAACATTTCAAAAAATAACAATAAGTCGCATCTTTAAAACTACACTACGGTACAACTTCAAGCAATTTGACTATAGATCATACAATTAGCAATTTGACTATAGATCATACAATTAGCAATTTGACTATTAGATCATACAATTCAAAGCAATTTGACTATTAGATTGACTGTTGGTGTAAGCCTAAAAGATATCTTTTGCTTTGTTTTTTGTTTGAATTCTTTTTGATAAATTTTAAAACACAATTGCTTTAAGTCTTAGATGTTTGAGTGTAAATATTATATAGAAAACATTTTACTTTTAAGCAAAGACCAATTGGACTTTTATTAAACAAGACAATGGATTAACATCAATTTTATCTGTTTTGTAAAATATCACACACATTTTCATTTACTTTTCATTTATTTGAAGTCCCTAGCAATACACAGGTCTCAGCTCGCAGTAAAATTACTTTTGCTCTTAGATACGCTTTGTTATATCTTGCAAATTATGATTTGATACGCTTCAACAAAATATATGGATAGTATAATATAGTATATAATATAATATATTTGATAATATAACATATATTATACTATCAAATATACAATGCTCGAAAGACCATAATATTGGAGTTAAAAACAATGCCAACGTCAGAAACAAGCAAGCAGTTAATACAAGCGCATGTAGTGACAGCAGAAATGCTTGGGCGATTTATCTTATTTATTGACGCAAAGCCTAAAACGATAGAAACATACACAAAGTCATTAAAGCAGTTTTTCAAATACCTACAGGATAACGAAATACTCC
>BNVV01000191.1 GCA_025998355.1 Endomicrobiia bacterium | reverse complement strand
TGGAGCTAGAGGACGTAGTGCTACTGGTGCTAGTGCCGGTTGTGGTACGTGAAAGTCTGCTGGTGGTTGTAGTGGTAATGGTACTGGTACTGGTGCTAGGACTGGGGCTGGGACTGCTAGTGCTGGAGCTAGAGGACGTAGTGCTACTGGTGCTAGTGCCGGTTGTGGTACGTGAAAGTCTGCTGGTGGTTGTAGTGGTAATGGTACTGGTACTGGTGCTAGGACTGGGGCTGGGACTGCTAGTGCTGGAACTAGTGCTTTTTCTGCTCTTTCTCTTTCTCTACGTGCTCTTGCTTGTGCTTTTTCTGCTTCTTTTTGTTTTGCTTCTTGTTCTTGTTTTTGTTTTGCTTCTTGTTCTTGTTTTTGTTTTGCTTCTTGTTCTTGTTTTTGTTTTGCTTCTGCTTCTTTTTGTTTTGCTTCTTCTTCTTCTTTTCGTTTTGCTTCTTCTTCTTCTTTTCGTTTTGCTTCTTCTTCTTCTTTTCGTTTTTGTTTACGTTCTGCTTTTACTTCTTTTTTACGTTTTGCTTTTGCTTCTTTTTTACGTTTTGCTTCTTCTTCTTCTTTTCGTTTTGCTTCTTCTGCTTCTTGTTTACGTTTTGCTTTTGCTTCTTTTTTACGTTTTGCTTCTTCTTCTTCTTTTCGTTTTGCTTCTTCTGCTTCTTGTTTACGTTTTGCTTCTTCTTCTTCTATTCGTTTTGCTTCTTCTTCTTTTCGTTTTGCTTTTGCTTCTTCTATTCGTTTTGCTTCTTCTTCTTCTTCTTTTCGTTTTGCTTCTTCTTCTTCTATTCGTTTTGCTTCTTCTTCTTCTTTTCGTTTTGCTTCTTCTTCTTCTATTCGTTTTGCTTCTTCTTCTTCTTTTCGTTTTGCTTCTTGTTCTTGTTTTCGTTTTTGTTTACGTTCTGCTTTTACTTCTTTTTTACGTTTTGCTTTTGCTTCTTTTTTACGTTTTGCTTCTTCTGCTTCTTGTTTACGTTTTGCTTCTTCTCTTCCTTTTTTTCCTTTTCTCTTGTTTGCTTTTGCTTTTTTTTCTACTTCTTTGTTGTTATTGTTGTTATTATTGTTGCCGTTATTGTTATTGCCGTTGCCACCACCTGAATTACCGCCGTTGCCGTTGCCTGCTGGTGCTCCGCCACCTGCTGGTGCTCCTGCTCCGCCACCTGCTCCACCGCCTGCTGGTGCTCCTGCTCC
>BNVV01000190.1 GCA_025998355.1 Endomicrobiia bacterium | reverse complement strand
TGTCAAATTATTAAAAGTGTGATATAGTGTCTATCGTTAAGGGTGGCCTAGGGTTTTGATGGGCATTAGTTTCTAGCCCTTGACATTGTTACTATGTTTTTCATTTTTACTTTTTTTACAAGTTTGCCTTGAGCAGGTCGTCCTGACAAGATTTGCACGTTTTACCATAAACGGGTGTACGTGCAATGGAGGGATGTGGCGACCTGCTCGGCATACCAGGATAAGAAATAAGTGGAACATCACGTGTAAAAACCAGTGGTTTTGAAATGTTTATGTAGAATATTTATTAAAAAATGTTTTAGAAGTTGATGGGCATTAAAAAGCTGTCGTTGTTTTGATCCGTTTGTCTTTGTTTGAAAGAAGTCCAAGTGTGAGATCACAAAGACTTGACAAGCAAAGTTGAATGATGTAGAATTCATTGTCTTTGTTTGAAAGAAGTCTTTGTTTGACTAAAAGTCCAAGGGCGAGATCACAAAGGCTTGACAGATAAAGTTTCATAATGTATAACCTTTACGACGTAATAGTCCGTTGTCTTTAGTTTGACTAAAAGTCCAATGGTGAGATCTTACAAAGATTAATAATTTAAATTTAATTAAATTTAAGTCTAATTTGTTAGTTTTAAGTATTTGACTATAAAAAGTAAATTCATTAAGCCACGTCTGAGTTTATCAATTTATAAACAAATGCAGTAACCCACATAAACAAGACACCGTAAAAAAATCAAAAAACATAAGGTTAGTAGGCTGTAGGGACAGTTAGTTGTAGTTTTGTTCTTTGTTTGAAGGCTAGTTTCCAAGAAAAAGATTTTAAGGAAATGGAGAAGAAAAGAAGAAGGCAAGGAACAAAGAAGGTAAGAGAAAATAATTAGACATAGTTGGAGACAAAGAAAGAACGATAAAAAAGAGCGTGGAGCAAGACTTTAGAAACATGGGGGTGTATAGATAGATAAAGTAGGATAGTTTAAAAAGAGAATTTAAAAAAGAGGGGTTGTATATAGAAGGTTTGACATGTAGGTAGGCAAAAAGAAGTAAGCAATAGAAGCACAAATAATCCACCAAAAGGAGAAAAAAGTGGAAAATACAGAAAAGAAGGGCATCCTGAAAAATATAATAACGATAGTGTTAGAAAAGAGAGTAGAAAAGATAGCCAAAAAAGTAATGACAGCAATAATAGTGTTTGGGATGGTAATAAGTCCTGCGGTT
>BNVV01000189.1 GCA_025998355.1 Endomicrobiia bacterium | reverse complement strand
GATTTTTGATCCATTAAGACAAAAATCAAAAAACAAAAAGCAGAGGTCTTTTGCATTTTGACAAAGAATTTAAAATTTAAAAAAACCAAAACAAGAAATACTAAAAATAGAAAAACTAGGGAGGGTTATAGACACCCATATAATTTTCTTTCATGTGTTTTATCTGTGAGATTCTACAGCGGTTTGACTAAAAAAACTAATTTTGATAGCATGCTCGCAGGTGGCGTTGTAACTGCAGAAAATTGGTTCAAAGCGACAGACAAAAGGAATGTCTAAATTATCTTGGCGCCTATGGAGGGGGGGGAGGGTCTTTAATTCTACCGTTTCTTAGATGCTTGAAGTTGCCTTGCTCGAAAAAATGGTGAAGGAGGTTTTTGAAGAAGATAAATCTAAGCGTTCTCGTAAACATTTGTCAAGATGGTGTTGTAGTGTTGCTTGTGACGTATAATGCTTCTTCTTTAAGGAACAACTTAGTACCGTAGACAACAGTCAAAAAATAAAAAAAGGTTTCGTACGTTTGTCGCGAGATAATTATTAAAAATATGTTAACTATCACAGGGGGATTAAAATGAAAAAAGGCTTGTTGCTGATGTTTGTTGGGGTATTTGTTTTTGTAGCAGGTTGTAAAACACAAGATGTAGAGTCATCGAGTAGCGCGGCCGCGACGGAAACGATTGCTGTTCCTACTAGTGAGCCTTCCATAAAGGGAGATTCTGATGTTAGTATGGATTTAAAGACAGTGCATTTTGATTTCATTTTTCCTCTGTCGATAAAAGTTATCTTTACCTCTGGAGAGATTATATCTTTTTTTGTCAAAAAAAGATATCTTTTGCTCTATTCTTTTTTTGATAAATTTTAGAAGGTTTTTGGAGAGATTCAAGTAAAGAAAGCAGGAAATTAGTTGAGAGATAGCACGTAAATAAGGAAATCGAAATTTTAAATATAACAGAAACAAAAAAAGAAATAGATTATAGATTGATAGAAATGGCAAGAAAGAAAGCAGAGATAAAGGGATTGGAAATAGCGAATATACTACTGAATCGATTACAAACATCGATTACAAACAAAGAAACAAAACTTATTAGACCTCTTGCATAACTAAGTATTAAATTCAGAATTACAAATACCTGCAATCAAGTTAAATCGCAGTCCAAAGCGTCTTTTGCTATTACTTATCTATCTTTTTAGACTATTTTGAACCTTTTT
>BNVV01000188.1 GCA_025998355.1 Endomicrobiia bacterium | reverse complement strand
AGAACCGAACTGCCAACATCAGATCTTTTGGACCTGCGCTCTACCAACCGAGCTACCTCAAGCAAAAAAAGTCTAAGTTATCCTACCTTTTCAAAACTAGTCTTTACGCAACGCAACTTAAAACAATCTAACTACACCTAACTGTTTTAATATCTTAGTATTTTAATATTTTAAAGTCAACTGCTAATGCGTTAAATATTTAAAATCACACACAATCTATTTTAAAAACTAGTCCTTACATGGTGCAACTTAAAACGATCTAACTACGCCTAACTGTTTTAGTATCTTAGTATTTTAATATTTTAAAGTCAACTGCTAATGCGTTAAATATTTAAAATCAATTGCAATCTATTATTTTCAGGACAAACGCATGAAAGCTTTTTTTAATTTTTGATTGTCGAAGGCAGTACCAAATTGCAGTTTATGGAATTTGCTTTGAGTCTAGAAACAGCAGCTTATGGAATTTGTTTTGAGTCTAAAACCAATCGCCCAAAGAAACTTTTTTCATGCGTTTGTCCTAACAAAAGACCAATACCCCGCAAGGCTGCGCCTGTCACTTCTTTTTGAAAAAAGGGGAATTACTTTAAAAGGCCAATGCCAATGCCCTTTTTTGAGAATTACTGCAGTGATGTGACAAAAGTTTTTAGAGAGATCTTGAAATGCATTTTTATTTTTTGCTTTTATCCCTCTCCTTTCCTCTAAGAAAGAGAATTTCTTGTGATGTCTTTGTTTCTATAGCCAAATTACTTTAAGTTGCACCGTACCTTTGTTTGGGTGCAATTTAAAGTAATTTGGCTATAGTACAAATACAACCCGCAAACCGCGATCGCAAAGACAAAAGCGGTGACAAATGGTGTGTAACAATAACCAAATAGAACATTAGCCTTTTGCAAAATTGACATATAAAATCATACACTTGAGCGATACGAAAAAGAAAGAAGGTGCAAAATAAGTGAAATGGATTTAGACGGTTAATGGAAGTGAAAAGGGGACGTTTGATAAATGCGCAAAAATAATCAAAAAGGAGCAAAGAAAACTTAAGGAAGTGCGTTCTTCATCTATAATTTTTTATAGCTCGCTTATTAAAACTTTTGACTGAGCTTTATCTTTCATATTTTTTACTAAAACTTTCCCTGTCTTAAACTCTGTTTTAGCAAAAATTATTGTTTTAAAGGCGTGTATTTTATTTGCAAACTTTAATTGACTCGTTAAATTCTTATCATTTATA
>BNVV01000187.1 GCA_025998355.1 Endomicrobiia bacterium | reverse complement strand
AAAGAAGCACTAGAAAAACAAGAAGAAGAAAGAGCAAGAGAACAAGCAGCATTAGCAAAAGCAGAAGAAGAACAAAGAAAAACACTAGCAAAACAAGAAGAAGAAAGAGCAAGAGAACAAGCAGCACTAGCACAAGCAGAAAAAGAACAAAAAGAAGCAGAAGCAAAACAAGAAGAAGAAAGAGCAAGGGAACAAGCAGCACTAACAAAAGCAGAAGCAGAACAAAAAGAAGAAGAAGAGCAAGAGATGCTACTAGCTGAGTGTTATGCTGACGATTGGGCAGTGGCTAGGCTTTATACCTTGTGTCCTCCTACACCTGAGAAAAAGCAGGAGATAGTGGATGGTTGGTTGAAGACAAAAGAGCGGAGAAGAGAGTGGGCAAGAGAGCGGGAAGAGCGGAAAAGAGAGTGGGAAAGAGAGCGGGAAAGAGAGTTGAGAAGAGAGAAAATAGAGCTAGAAAGAAATCTGGGAGGAGATCGGAAAAAGTGGGCAGAAGAAGGGCTGAGAAGAGTGCAGGAAGAAAAGCCGAAACAAAGATAGTAGAGGTACGGAGACAGACACAGACACGGAGAAATACGGATTAGAGACATGCAGAGATACGAAGAAATTAAGGCAGAACAAGAGCATAGATGCAGAAAGAGAGCATAGATACAAAAAGAGTGACATTTTAGACTATCAAACTGACAAATTGATAACATTTCAAAAAATAACAAGAAGTCCACATCTTTAAAACTACACTACACTACACTACGGTACAATTTAGCATGACCACATAGAAAGCAAAGGACAAAATAACGATGAAAAAAGCGACAGGGTTAATAGCAATAGTATTGACAAGATTGATAATAAGTTCGTGCGATCAAAAGAACGCTAGACTTGTAAGCAGAAGAGTTGCTACCCATGAGAAAATACAAGAAGTAAAAGAAGCAGAAAGAGAAAAAGCAAGAGCAAAAGCAAAAACACAAGCAGATGCTAAACAACCACAGCAAGAACGACAACAACATCAACGACAACAACAGCAACATCAACGACAACAACATCAACAACTACAACTAATAGGACAAGTGCAACTACAATAACTACAACTACAACTACAACTACAACTACAACTACAACTACAACTACAACAACTACTACAACCACCACTGTTACCGTCAAGTTCAACAAGTTCCATCTCCATCGAGAGCTCGTCAAGCTCATCATCCTCGGTCTAGTGTGCCTTCAAGTAGTGC
>BNVV01000186.1 GCA_025998355.1 Endomicrobiia bacterium | reverse complement strand
GAAAATGTTAAAGTATTTGTTAAAAGGTTCAAAACAGTATCAGATAGATAAGTAATGGCAGAAGACGCTTTGGACTGCGATTTAACTTGGGTTGCAGGTATTTGTATTCTTGAATTTAATACTTAAGTTTTGCAAGAGGTCTATTATATTTTTATATTTTTTCGACCTGCAAAAAATCAAGTTCTACCGGGGTAGGTCTGCCAAATATTGTTACCATAACCCTAAGTTTACCTTTTTCTTGATTAATCTCTTCAACAAGCCCGATGAAATGCTTGAACGGTCCTTCAGTAATACGCACATTCTCTTCTTTCTCAAATAGTACTGCCGGTCTGGGCTTAGAAGCAGCGGGGTTAGCGGCGATGTTAAGAAGACTTGCAACTTCGTCCTGTGCCATTGGAGCAGGTTTTACGCCACCAAGAAAGCTCGTAACCCCAACAATATTTCTGATAAGCCAGTAGGTTGTATTATTTATTGTCATTTCCACAAAAACATAGCCAGGATAGAACTTTCTTTTTCTAATTATTTTTTTATTTTGTTTTACTTCAACTACTTCTTCAGTAGGAACAAGTATCTGTGAAATGGCGTCGTGCATGTTTAAACCCGCAACAGACATTTCCAAACTTCTCTTTACTCTATCCTCGTATCCTGAATAAGTATGAACAACATACCATTGGTTTGCCATTTTTACTCCAGCTTATAATATAATTCTTACAATTGTACCCAAAAGCAAGTCGACAGTACTTACAAAACTAGACATGATAATAACAAAAATAATTACCATAATAGTAGTCCCTGCCACTTCTTTTTTGCCAAGCCAAGTAACTTTCGTAAGCTCGTGATATGCATCTCTAAAAAACTTGATGATGCTCTTAATTAAATTCATTTTATACCTTTGCTAATATCATTTTACACCTTCGTTAATATCATTCAAAAACAGGGGCAGAAGGATTTGAACCTCCAAAGCTGGTTTTGGAGACCAGCAGTTTACCGTTAGCTTATGCCCCCAAGCAACTTTTAACTTAGTAAATTACTTTGTTTCTTTATGCTCGGTGCGTTTCCCGCAATTTTTACAGAACTTTCTTAATGCAAGCTTCCCTTCTTGCTTTTTGCCTTTGTCGAAGTAGTAGTTTCTGTTTTTGCATTCACTGCACGCCATGGTTATAATAACTCTTTCTGCCATCTTGTTGATTCTCCAATTCTATTTGTATACCATTATTTAAAGACAAGCCACGTTTCTTTTAACTTTTT
>BNVV01000185.1 GCA_025998355.1 Endomicrobiia bacterium | reverse complement strand
CAACCTCATGCTTTTTACCTTGTGGTGTTGGAGATTTTGATACATACGGGCTTTTAGCCCTATTTAGTGTCAATATCCAACACCCTTATACACCTTGATTATACTTGTTTCTTAAGGAACAATTCTGACGGTGAGAACTATTGCCGCTATGTAACCAGGGACACCACCGGAAAAATCGAACTCAAAAGGAACTTCGAAGGCTGGGAAATCGCCGATCTCAGCAGATTACCATTGGATTCAGTCTATATAAAAGTCTATGATGATGACAACAGTCTGGAGGTGTCTGTGCATAAACGTAAGGCGATGTTTACGTTGTATTTTGACGAGGAGCAACATTCATAAAGTCAGAGTCAAATGACAGCTCCAATGATGAATGGGTTCGTTCCGGATCTGGTTGGATACAGAATCAAAGCTCTCCCCGTCAACACCACCACTGCCTATGCTTTCGTTAAAGAAGTCGAAGCCTTAGCCAACAAAGCCAGAACCTTATCCTTATTGCCCTTGTGCCACCGCCGCCGACTCCGCCACCCCACCGTCTTCGTTAAAGAAGCCCAAGCCTTAACCGACGACAAAGCCAGAGCCTTATCCACATTGCCTAGCCACCGCCACCGCCGCAAGGCAGCGCGCGCAAGACTTGAAAGCCAAAAACCGCCTAAGAGACTAAAAGCCTTAAGCCAAGGGGGGGTTGCTCTGGTTTTGGTTACGGCATTAAAAATTCTGACGTTTCCACGTGATAATTCCTGATTTATTGTATTTTGCCGCATCTTTACTTTTTTTTGATAAATAGGGACTTTTATGAATTTGTCTACAAAAAGATACCAGTGCCACTTTTTGGGGTGCAGGTCAGTGGTAAGAAAAAGAGGATTTTTATACCAAACTCATCCGCATCTTTAAAAGTTGCACTATGGTGCAAGTTTTAAAATGATTTGGCTATAGTCTCATAAATATCATAAATAGTGTGATAATAAAAACAGGAAGAAGTCTTAAAGTTGCGACTTTCCAAGTTCTTCCATTGGATACCTCATACCCTGCAAATAGAACAAGGATTATAACAGCGGAAGACGAAAATAACAACGCTATAAAATATAAAGCAGCAGATATAACTACAAAATATTTGTATTGATTATATTTTAACCCTTGTGCATCCCTCATTGTATAAATAAATAAAGCGACTAAAGCGATAACGACAGCTAAAAGAGACAAGAAAGAGAATTTTATACAAAGACCAAAAATCAATCCTAAAGCAAAAACGATTAAAGTTTGTAAATTAAA
>BNVV01000184.1 GCA_025998355.1 Endomicrobiia bacterium | reverse complement strand
GCATTGCCTGAACCTGAGACTTTCAAAGAAGTTCCCTCATCAACTCCCATCGGGATTTTTACTTTGACAGTTTTTCTCTTTTTTACAGTACCTGCTCCTCTACATTCAGCGCAAGGGTTGCTTATGATAGTTCCTTTGCCTTTGCACTGAAGGCATTCCTGATTAATTTGAAAAAATCCTTGAGAGTATTTTACTTGGCCTGTACCCCTGCACTGCGGACACTGCCTTGGGGCAGAGCCGTCTTTGCTCCCCGTTCCGCGACAGGCAGAACAAGCTTCTTTTTTAGGTATATCTATAGAAATTTCCGCGCCTTTCATTGCCTCAAGGTAAGAAATATTTACATCATAACGTAAATCTTCGCCGCGTTTTTGCGCGGATCTACCACTTCCTCGCTTATTACTACCTTGACTGCCGCCAAAAATATCACCGAATATGTCGCCAAAAATATCTCCTATATTTGAAAAATCACTGCTTGTGTATGTGTACTGCGTCTGTCCACCCTGATCAGTGAAAGGATTTTCTCCGTCCACACCGCTGGCAGCATCATGTCCAAATGCATCATATTGCTGTTTTTTCTGTGTGTCAGATAATACTTCGTAAGCTTCGTTTATTTCTTTAAATTTTTCTTCTGCTGTTTTATCACCGGGATTTTTGTCAGGATGATATTTCAAAGCCAGCTTTCTGTAAGCCGACTTAATTTCATCAAGCGGAGCAGTTTTGATAACACCAAGTACTTCATAATAATCACGTTTCATTTTGTTTTGTTCCTTATGCAATACAATTACTACAGTCAACTAACTTCTGTATTGGCGCAACCTGCGTATCAGCGGGATTGTTTAATTTTTTAGTATTAAGACCTATAAAACACCTTTACTTATCAATCCAGGCTTGCGACTTTCGCAAATCGCGACAGTTAAAGAATCCAATACATAGGTTAGTTGTCTATAGAGACTTAAATATCAACAACGACACCAAATCCCTTTGCCAGTTCTCCTTTTGGTTTGCCTCTGAACGTCTTACAGTCGCATGAGGCTTCTGACAGGGTAACGCACGGTGGTTGAGATCTCTTCGTCATTTCGTCTCTTGCAAAAGACGAACGAAATATTTTACGTCTGCCGAGCGCTAAGAATTTTAAAAAGCAATTTATAATCTACATTCAAGGAACGCAGTATTTTGAACTTTTTGCAAATCAAGCCTTTGAGCGATGTTTGCTTTTTGATGGCAAATGAGCAAGAGTTTCGCAAAGCAAAAATTCAAAAGAAAGTTACAACGCACAAAGTATTTTGAATTTAGACAA
>BNVV01000183.1 GCA_025998355.1 Endomicrobiia bacterium | reverse complement strand
AAACGTCCCTTTCTTTACTCCCATTAATCGCCTAAACCCATTCCATCTGTTTCCGCACGCTTTCTTTTTCTGTTTCATAGTACTTCTATTGTACTTTTATATATTAGTTGTGCAAGAGGTCTAATATATTCCCCTCTTGCAACTTTGTGTTTCACAAACCCTGGCGAAGGATTCAAATTTTTTACCAGCGCTATATTTTTTTTAAATTTTTCTTTACTCCCATAAGGGATTTTTAATTCAAAGTTAGGATACCCATGAGGTGTGCACCATGCTTTTAAACCGGGGTTAAGTCTTCTAATTTCTTCAATGGTTGTTTCTGCGCATTGAGCAACGATTTTTAAATCTATAATTTTATTTGTTGTATATTTATCATAATTTAAAGGCTTTGCGTATTTTAAATCTCCAAAACCATATTTCTCAAGATTATTACCTATTGTTACTACAGCTTTAAATCGATAAAGGAAATTTTGCGTTTTTTTAGGTATGACGTTTCTCGAAACCAATTCAGAAATGGTTGACGCGTTAGAAAGCTTCATGTCGCGGGCAAGCTTGCATTCCCCTCTGTTGTAAGCGACAAGGGCTAAATCCCAGTCATTATTGAACATATCGTGGAGCCGTTTTAAATATGAGCAAGCTGCTTTTGTAGATTTTTCAGGGTCTTTTCTTTCGTCTATCCAGCAGTTTATTTGCAGTCCCGAAGATCTTCCTGTTTGTGCTACAATCTGCCACAATCCCACCGCGCCCGCGCTTGAAGCATCGTTTAAATTATAATGACTTTCAACTACGGGTAAATAAAACAGTTCTTCGGAAAGATTAAAATCTCTTAATGTTTTTAAAATGATATCTTTGTAAGCTCCGCTTCTTTCAAGAGCATTTTTGATTGTTTTGTGAGAGTAAGCAGAAATATATTTTTCTACAATAGAACCATCTTCAGCCTTTATAATAGAGGATGCATTTGATGTGGATTTTATTATTTGCGCTGCCAGATGCTTGTTTTCTTTAGTGGGTATCGGTAATGATGAGGAATAAGCATCAGCAGGGTTGCTATGTTTGCTTAAACTGTCGTTATGCTCTTGTGCATATAAAAATCGACATGAAAATATAAGTAATAGAAATAAGAGTTTATGTGCGTACATAAGAGGCATTATAGCATACTATTAAAAAACTTAAGTGCATTAGACCTCTTGCAAAATTACATACAAATATCACAATTACAAATTCCAAAATAGGTGACAGACATAAATTTTCTATCATAGCGCAGAAAAAGAAAAAGAGCCAAGACAGACAAAGAGATATATTCAGATTGTCAATGGGAGCAGTGGA
>BNVV01000182.1 GCA_025998355.1 Endomicrobiia bacterium | reverse complement strand
TACTCAAACATCATTCCTGCAATATTTTCTATACTCAATTTTCTCTTTGCTCATCTCTCCTCCTATCTTTTCTTACTCCTTGCTATCCTTTGTTTTGTCAAATGTCCCTTTCTTTACTCCCATTAATCTTAAACCCATTCCATCTGACCCGCCTGCTTTCTTTTTCTGTTTCATAGTACTTCTATTGTACTTTTATATATTAGTTATTAAGAGGTCTATTATTGTTTGGATGATCGTGTGCGAGAGATACTGAAGGAACGAAACATCCAAAAAAGAAGATACTGCAAAAAAACCACTACCATTTTCTTTAGCATAAAGCCCCCTTAGATATAGCCCCCCCCAAACTCGTCTAAAGCCTATTATAAGACTTGAGCTATAGAGAGATTATTAAGCTGCAATGTGGAAAATTCTATTCCTACTTCTGAGAAAAGCTCCTTAAAAGTGCTGTCCGGGTATTCAATACCCATAACAACTTTTTTTATTCCCGCGTTTACTATCATTTTAGCGCATAAAACACATGGTGAATGCGTACAATAGAGAGTGGAGCCTTTAATATTTATACCGTGGAATCCACCTTGTATAATTGCATTTTGCTCAGCGTGAATCGCTCTGCACATTTCATGCCTTTGCCCCGATGGAATATTTAACGCATTTCTCAGACATCCTAAAGAAAGACAGTCTTGAGTCCCTGCGGCAGCACCGTTATATCCTGTTGTTAAAACTCTTTTGTCTCTTACTATAACTGCGCCAACGTGATGGCGTACGCACGTAGACCTTTCCGCAACAAGCCATGTAATTTTCACAAAATACTCATCCCATGACGGACGTTCTTTAGTCTCATCTCTCCCCATGCTGAAATTTGACTAAAAAAATAATATTATGTCAATATGTTGTGGAATCTCATCCATGCAAAACACATGAAAGAAAATTATAGATATCCCACCCAAAATCACAACAAATTTTTAAAAAACTCTTTTCTTTTTATTAAATCTTTCTCTTACCTGCATCTCTAAATTATATCCTAACGAAAATCCTTTCTTCCTCATGCTATACTTTTCCCAAAACCCTAGCATTTTTATATTAGACCTCTTGCACAACCCACTGAAAAAGTGGATAAAAAAGACCTTGAAAGGAAGTACAAGTACAATAGACCTCTTGCATAACTAATATATAAAAGTACAATAGAAGTACTATGAAACAGAAAAAGAAAGCAGGCAGGTCAGATGGAATGGGTTTAGTATTAATGGGAGTAAAGAAAGGGACATTTGACAAAACAAAGGATAGCAAGGAGTAAGAAAAGATAGGAGGAGAGATGAGCAAAGAGAAAA
>BNVV01000181.1 GCA_025998355.1 Endomicrobiia bacterium | reverse complement strand
TAAAGATGATGTTTGAGTACTTTAGGACAATATCGGACGTATTATCAGATAGGAGACAGTTACAATGTCAGTGAAAGTTGTGCATATAGGACTAAAAGCACGTAGAAGAAGTATTAATAAAGAGTGGGGAATATGCACTAGATGGGAATAGGTATGATTAAAGGAAGGCGCAGAAGTAGAAGTAGCAGTGATAGATGCTACAGATGTGATATAAAGACCTAAAAAAAACAGCGAAATGGCAAAAGCGGGAAGAAAAAGAGACATACAATAAAGGCATTGGTAGTAGTGGAAATTAAAGGTGAGCAAATAATACGCACAGCGATTGATAGGGCAAGGAGCACGATTTTGGTTTATTTAAAAAGGCATGTATTTATGGAAGAAAGACAATAAGATACATGGCAGATACAATTTATGAGGCCTTGACAGAATACACACAAACACACTAGTTCCCAAAAAGAGATCAAAGAAACACCCACTGACAAAAGAAGATAAAGAGTTAAATAGGGAGATTTCATCAAAAGATTATAGTGGAAAATATTAAAGTATTTGTTAAAAGGTTCAAAATAGTCTCGAGAATAGATAAGTAATAGCAGAAGACGCTTTGGACTGCGATTTAACTTGATTGCAGGTATTTGTAATTCTGAATTTAATACTTAGTTATGCAAGAGGTCTATTGTTGTTTTTTCTCCTACTGACTTTACTGAACTTATTGCTTTTGCTTTTGCCTTTAATTGTTCGTCTTTGTCCATACGCTCTTTGATTTTTTGCTCTATACCTTCTAGTTGCTTGAGTGCTTCAATGATTATTATTATGGACTCCTAGCTACTTTACCCGCCAAAATGTCCTTTACGATTGTCTTTTTGCAGCATCTCTTTAAGATCTTCTCGGGCGGTTTATAAGCTCTTTTAATTGATTGCTTTGGTTGTTGATATAATATTAAAGTCTCTTGCATTTTTGATCCATATATTGTTAACACCTGCATCTATTCCGTCTGTTTTTGCTTTTTGGTGCGTAACTTGACATAAATTGTTTCACTTTACGCCCTTGCGACTATAAACGTTGTAATCACAAACTGTGAATTCTTTGACAGTTCAGCTTCATAGCCATGTGTTTTTAGTCTACTTAAGACTAACTGTTGTTGATTACGCTTGATCTTGCTAAATAGACAATAGACCTCTTGCATAACTAAGTATTAAATTCAGAATTACAAATACCTGCAACCCAAGTTAAATCGCAGTCCAAAGCGTCTTCTGCTATTACTTATCTATTCTCAAGACTATTTTGAACCTTTTAACAAATACTTTAATATTTTCCACTATAATCCTTTTT
>BNVV01000180.1 GCA_025998355.1 Endomicrobiia bacterium | reverse complement strand
ATCAAAACGGATACCATTGCTATATTTGATTTTTATCAAAGGAGAAAAATGTATGAAAGGAACAAAGTATTTAAGCAGACTGGCAGAAAAAAGAATGAGAAATATATTAGCAATAATAGCAATGTTTGCTTGTACTAGCATTTGTTTGGGAGATGTAGGCAAGACAAGAATACTTGACTCTTCTAACGCTATTCATGGAAATGAAGTCGCTGGTAATTCTAATAAAAATGATGGAACCTCGAATGATAATGGCATATTTCCGCTAGACCCAAACAATAATACTTTAATTATCGAAGATGGAGTAAGAGTTGGTGCGGCAAATGGTGCTCGTATTGATGTTGGTAGTACTTTTACATCGATGACAGGCAATAAAGTTATTGTAAACGGAGGCGATTTTAATGATAAAAGCATTTTAGGCGCCTATTCTATTGCCTTAGGAGGAGATGTTTATGTTAATGGTAATAGAGTTGAAATTAATGCAGGAGACAATATAAATTATGTTTATGGCGGATATACAGAAAATGGAACAGCTTCTGATAATAAAGTATTTATAAAAAACAAAGTGACAATTAGACGAGATGTTTATGGTGGTTTTTCTAATACTCATGGAGATGTTAAAAATAATGAGGTTACAATCACTGGCACAACTGTTCGTGGAAATGCTTGTGGCGGTTATGCTAACAGTAACGGAAACGCAGAAAATAATAAAGTTATAATTAATGGCGGAAGGGTTGAAAGAAATGTTTGTGGCGGTTTTGTTGTAGACAATGGCAATGCCACTGATAACACAGTAACTGTCGCAGGGACCACAGAATTTTATTATGCGGAGGCATTTGTGCTAAAGATGGATACAACGCATTTAAAGGCAATACATTAATTATTAAAGAAACAAAGGCAATTGCAGTAAAAGGAATAAGTAACTTTGAAAATTATGAATTTTACTTGCCGCAATATGTAAAGCCCGAAGAGCCAGTTTTGACAGCAAGGGATGGTGGTTGCAGTTGGAATAAAGATAGACCCCGTGGCGAGCGTGAACCTAACGGTGACTACTCTGACCCCTGCCCCCTAAAACTCTTAAAAACCAACATAACCATATGCTCTAAGGGAGTAATAGACAAAGGAGCAAAACGTACATTGATACGCAGTCCACGAGGATTTTACGGAATAAGCAAAGAGTGCAAGTCTAAAAACACTGGCCCAGTAGTGTATAAATGGGATTTAGAAATAGCAGACAACAAAGATTTGGCAACAACAGCTGGTGGCGAAGGAGCTGGTAGTGGTAGCCTAGCACAAGCTGCTGGAGGAGCTAGTGGCAAAGGAAAAGATTTAG
>BNVV01000179.1 GCA_025998355.1 Endomicrobiia bacterium | reverse complement strand
AGCACAAAGAAGAACTTACGATAGAAAAGAAAGTAGCGGTAGAAACAAAAACAAAGCACTTAAGCTTACTAGTTAAGCCCAGCACTTATGCTAGATTAAAGGCACAAAGCAAAAGCAAGGATTTGAGCATAAATGAAATAGCAAACCAAGTCCTTGAGTACTATGCAAATAGGTAAAAGACGCAGTTGATGGCAAAAGAGTAAAAAGATGCGATAATGAGGATTTGACAAATAGCGACGTTTTAAAACAGAATTTTAAAAAGGGTGTCTTATGAAAATACCTAAAATCTATCTTGAAACAACAATATTTAACTTTCCTTTTGCGGATGATGCCCCGCAGTATAATCGGATACTCTAAAGCTTTTTAGCAAAATACGCCTCCAAGGATTTGAGCCTTTTACCTCGGAGTATGTTTTAGAAGAACTAAATAAGACAACGGATGAAAACAAGCGAGATCGTATGAAGGCGCTAATATCAGAGTATAACGTCAAAACACTTGTCAAAGTGACGAAACTAGCCGACTTGCTAATATCTATGTACAAAATGGTATTATTCCCAATCGCTTTGCTACAGACGCTCTGCACATGGCAAGTAACAGTAAATGATATTAACTTTATTGTGAGCCTCAATTTTAAGCACATTGCAAAGCTAAAACAATTGTAGAAACAGAAATTATAAACGCTAAAGAAGGTTACAAGAGGATATTTATTCACACACCAGGGATGTGATAAATTATGACATCTAACAATGAAACACACGAATCAAAAGCAATGCAGGAAATAGATGCTTATGCGTCGCAGATACACAATGAAACACGTGGCTTGACAATAGCGCAATACAATGCTCTTGTCCACAAAACCGCACAGGCCTTTCTTGCCGAGCCAATTGAAAAAAATCTAATCGGTTTAAGCGCAAAAGAACTAGCAGAGCAATGTTTTTGATGATTCTTGCAGCCATTGCAAAGTAAGGGAAAGTGGAAAGTATAAAGAAGGAAGAAAAGAAAAAAGAAATGTTTTTTAAAGAGTTTGGAAGTCTTGCAAAAGAAGAAAAAAGGTGTAAGAAAAAGAGTCTCAATGTCCGCTAAATAACATTAGCGGACATTGAAAAACTATAAAACAAAATCAGGTGAATTTCACTGAAAGAAATAGTTTAAAAAAGATAAAGGGGCGTTAATGAATACTGACATGAAATATTCTATAAAAGAAGCTTTTAAATCTGCGTTTAGGATCTTTGGCCAGAATTTCTTTGTTGTATTTTTTTTATCGGTCTTTTCCTATATATTCGTATATATACTTTTAGTTCCTATTCTTGCTTCTACGGGTATTATTGATTTCTTTACCACGGAAAGTGTA
>BNVV01000178.1 GCA_025998355.1 Endomicrobiia bacterium | reverse complement strand
TGGTAAGGCTTAGGATCGTTACTTAAAACAACATTTGAATTCATCATATTTTAGCTGCTTCGGCAGGTAAATGAATGTTGATCGGTCTATTGTTATCAGCTGCCCCTGACAACTCAACTGCTTGTGGTACTAATTTGTGAAAGAGCTTCGTGTAAAATATATCTGGATTCTGTGATGCCCATCGGGCAAATCCTTCCTTGCCACCTAAAGCGTAAAATGTTTCCATCACTATCTGTGTCGCTGTAGCCTTCTCTATACCTTTGGGCGTCCTAGCGTTAGTTGTGATTGATATAATACCATCCTTTTTGTTTGTCATCTTAAACCTTTGGTATGTCGTGATTCATGAGGCCGCCAGCGTGCCCATCTTTCCCATTCGTACGGAGACCTTACAAGTAAACGCACGAATCAAAGCGGACACACTGGCAACACGGACTGTGACGGCTAGTCTACGAGGACAAAAATCCGCCACAATCTAAATGAAAAAAAGAAAAAACAGTTACTTTGCCTTTAAACAGTCAAAAAGCATGAAGGCGGCAAGCGACCGCAAAGGGAAGCGATGCCACCACTTCTTCTGCCTTTAGGCATATAATCGTCACAGGTCAAAAAAAGAAAAGAAAGAACCAAAAAAAAGAAAATGCAGTTAGCAATGGCATAGAAATCGGGCGACGCCGTAGCGCCCGATTGTTTTTTGAAGGATTCGGCTGGTTTGGGTTCACTCCCTTTGGGGTCGCTCCCAACCAGCCGTTAAATAAATAGACCATTATGTCTTGAACTACACACTATGTAGTTCCTCAAACGACGTTTTTTGCCTTTTTTGGCGTTTTTTTACTTTTAAGACCTTAACAACCTCCTTAAAAACTTTTTTGCACTTAATGCCTTACATGACTGTGCGTGAGGTAAGTAAAATTATGTAGTTAACATGTTATGTTTTTTAGACACTGGACAAAAAGTTATAACGAGTTTTCTACTACTTTACTATAAGTTATACCACATAAAAGCAAGTCGTTGCCGTGGTTGTTAAGTTTTTCCACACACCCCAAATCCGTTGTCGTTAGAGGCAGTCCTTGCTGCTTTTAGCGTGGTTGTTTATTGCACCAGTAGGTAGAAGCATAGCACATACCGTGACTGCCTCATCTTTAAGCTAAGTCGTTATAAAGACGTTTTTCCTTTCTATGTCTTTCTTTTGCCTAGCTTTTTAGTCTTTTTAGGTTTTAGCCGCTTATTCTAAAATCGGCTGTAAAACCGCTTTAGATATATTTAGATATATCTTAGAAGAAGACCCCTTAGAAACCGGTAACGGAAGGGAATATTTTTGATATTTCCCGGTAACGGAAGGGAATAATCCCGGTAACGGAAGG
>BNVV01000177.1 GCA_025998355.1 Endomicrobiia bacterium | reverse complement strand
AGCTCAGCGGTATGTCAAGCTCAAGTTCCAAAGGCTCGACAGCAATAGCAGAACTAGGAGCAAGCGCAAAAGTATGGAAGTTGGATGTAGACTTAAGTGGACAAGGCTATATTGGCAAAAGAAACGGCTTTGCAGGGACATTGAAGATTAAATACACATTTTTACGAAAAAAACAGATTTATTTGGAAGAAGCTAAAGAAAAATTTAAAGAAGCAAAGTGCTTATATGATAATAAAGAATATTTAAGAGCAACTGATGTGCTTTCGTGTACAACTCTATTATATCCAAAATATGAACCTTCAAAACATTTTTACAAAGAAATCGCAAAAATGATGAGTAAAACTGCCAATAATCGTGATGAGGTGGATTTTGGAAAAATAACTTATGCAAGAGCCTATGTAGCTTATTATAATGCAGATTACAAAAAAGCATTAAATGAGTGGGAAAAATATATTAATTTTACAGGCGAAACTGAAGAAGTAAATGAATACAGAAAAAAAACAGACATGACACTTAAATTTGAGGGGCTTGAAAAAAAAGAGGCAGAGCTGAATATACAATCTGAAGAAATGTTAAAAACTGGAATACAAAAATATAATTCGGGTCAATGGATGGAATGTGTAAAGATAATGGAAAAACTTAAACAATTTACAATTAAAAGTAACTTTTCAAAAACATTTGAATATTACGGCAAGGCAAAGAAATATATATCTAAATCTGTTGCTGAGCTTTCAAAAACCATGTCAAAAAATAAAATAACAGAACAAGGGAAAGCCGAATACGATGGACAAGAAAAAGTTGAATATGATGAAATTGCTGCTGATAAAAAATATACGGATGGACTTGTGTTGTACACACAGGGCAAATATTATGAAGCGGAACGCTCTTGGGAGTTCGCATTAAGACTTAATCCAAATCACAAAAAAGCAAAAGTTGCTCTTAAAAAGCTTAAAGAAAATATGTCAAATTAGTTTGTTAACTCTATCAATTAGACTTATTTTCAAACTACTCATGCCACTTGCGTCACCTTGCGAGAAACTACAACTTAAAGACATTTGGGGTGGGGGGGGTAAATTTAAATGACAAAGCAATCCAGTTCTTAATATTTCTTATTTATAACGCGGGTCAGCAAAAAGAGGTATCGCTATTTTTTAAAGTTTTTGATTATGGCATTAAAAATTCTTTTTATTTACACATGATGATTTTTGATTGTTAAACTATAACCCCGCAGCTTGCTGCGGCAAATCGCTTAAAGTAGTAGAATTAGGCTATGGAAACGCTTGAAAGACAGACAGCATAGTGCATATAAGATACACTATCATTTTGTAACGCCCATAAGTATAAGAAAAGCTATATTTGGCAATTTA
>BNVV01000176.1 GCA_025998355.1 Endomicrobiia bacterium | reverse complement strand
GGTTTTCAATAGCTTTTCATATTGCTCTTACAATATATATTCTTTCCATAGATCAGCCCGATTTAAAGGTTTATGGCAAATTTTTTTCTTACGTTGTGATTCTTGCAGTAAATATCGTAGTATTTACTCTGCTTGCATATTTGGTTTTTCGCGACGCGATAAGTATACAGGATACTCTTCTACAATTTTATGATAGCATAAGCGGCGTTTACAAATTTTTATGTAGTGGAGTATTAGGTGTATGTTTAGCATTCCAAAAGACGAAATAAAGAGAAAGGGATTTCACCTGTTATCACTGGTATATGTTTTTGGATATTGGTATCTTCCTAAAAATTTTGTTATTTTGGGTCTTATTGTTGCAATTATTATTGTAGCTTTGCTTGAATATGGTAGGTTTAAAGTGCCTGCTTTTAATAATTTCTTAAAAAATAATTTTAAAGGTTTTTACAGATTTGAAGAAGCAGACAAAATCAGCGCAGTAGTATGGACGTTGTTAGGAGCACTGATTGCTATTTTAATGTTCTCCAACAAGTATATGGTCTTTGCCAGTTTTCTTTACCTATCATTTGGAGACGCGGTTGCGGCTCTTGTAGGCAGAACATTTGGGAAGCATAAGACTTTCGCGGGGAAGAGTTTAGAAGGGAGTTTGTCTTGTCTTGCGGTGTGCTTTATGTCTGGTCTTTTTCTTTTTAATTGGCGGTTTGCATTGACAGGTGCCGTTATAGCAATGATAATTGAAGCTGTACCGTGGAAATTAAGCGACAACTTTTGGATGCAGATAATTAATGCAGGAATTTTAACTTTAATATCAACTTTTATGGTATGGGTAAAATGAAAAAAATTATCGTATTAATGTTCCTTCTTTTTCCTGTTGAGTGCTTTTCGCAGATTAAAACGTTTTATGCTGAAGGTTCCAAAGATATTAAGAAAGTTTCGTTGACTTTTGACGACGGCCCTGGCAAAGCAACAAAAAAAATCTTAGAAATTTTAAAAGAGAACAATATTAAAGCTACATTTTTTATGCTTGGAGTCAGAGTACAAAATGATCCTGAAGGAGCAAAAGCAGTTCTTGCACCTGGTCATGAAATTGCAAATCATACTTACACACATATAAATTTTTATGCTTACAAAGGCGAAGACAAAGCGATTCAAATAGAAAAAGAACTTTTGCGAGGCGAAAAAATAATAAAAGATGTGCTTGACGTTAAACCAGTTCTAGTGCGTTTCCCCCACGGATATGCAAAACCTGATGCCGTAACAATAGCAAAAAATAACGGATACTCTGTAATAAATTGGAGCTTTGGTGCTGACCGGGAAAACATGAGTGCTGAAGAAATGCATGCTAAATATAGAAAAGCTATTAAAAAC
>BNVV01000175.1 GCA_025998355.1 Endomicrobiia bacterium | reverse complement strand
GCAATAACAGCAGTTGACGCTGTAAATATCAAAGAAGGTTATTGAGCGCTTTGCATATTGTCGCCATCAATGTTATTAAAAGAGGAGGAAGAAAATGAAGGAGCTAGGATTAATCCAAATTTTACTGTCGAGGATATTCATAATTTAAGAGTTTACATCGGAGAAAAATACAGTTCCATGTCAAAAGAAGAAGCAGATAACGATTTCAATTTACACTATCAGGAAACAAAAAAAGCAATTGAAGATCTTCGTAAAGTAAATAATTAAATAACAAAATATGTTACTTCAATTCATGTATTACTTTAACTGGCTACAAAAGTCAATTGAGGGAGATATTTGCACTAAACCATCAAGATGGTGGTCACACAGAGCCCATTTCGAAGGAGCAGTAGTAATTGATACAAGCAGATATTGGCACATTAAAACATTACATAGACAACGGTATTAAATTAATCGGGGCATATGAAAACGGGGCGTTAATAGCTGGTGGAAATAATGATACTTACAAAGAGGCATTTACTTCTTGTCTTGCAGACATCGAGGCACTATGCCTTGGCAAAGGCGACTTGCAGGGTAGGGCAAAAGGAACGGTTATAAAAGCTTTTAGATTTATTCCTAAAGACAACGGTTACCTAATAATTGATATTGACCGCAACCACGCAGACGGCATAGATGGATTGGAATTGTTTTATACTTTTTTTGAAGAATTAGGAAAGACTAGGGACGCCATGCCACAAGCAATGCATGACATCGAAGGTGGCAGCTTTCCGTGTTTTGTATCGACACCATCTGGGGGATTTCATTTATATTTTAAGTTTAACCAAGATTTAAAAACAAAACAAACTCTTGACGCCAAAGGCATAGACATTCTTTACACAAAGCAAGCTACCGCTGCAGGAAGTGCAAAAGCAAAGGGCAATTATATTCTGCATGGCAAACTTACTGATGCTCCTATGCTTTATGGCTTTATAAAAAAGCATATTATACAACCCAGCCCACGATCCAGTCCAAATGTAAAAAACGAATACAGTGATAACAAGAAACTTACAGATAACGCTGTTTGGGATAAAAAGGTAAAATACGAATATGTTAACAACAAAAGCTTTACTGACAAATCATCATGGGATAAAATTCGTGAGTGGACAGATCAGGATGGCTACGGTACAGGCGGACGTAATAACCGAGCTTACAGTCTTGCATACAAAGCAGCTACTCATGGCTTGGATCTACAGGACACAATACACGAGCTACTGTCAGAGCCCGATATAAACGGGCTATCACAAAAAGAAATAGAAACCACCGCAAAATCGGCGTATAAAGGGGCAGGTAAAAAATGAGCGAAAAAACAAACAATCTAATCAATGACTTTATTGA
>BNVV01000174.1 GCA_025998355.1 Endomicrobiia bacterium | reverse complement strand
AATTATTTACTCTAGCTAAAAGCTATATGACTAGCATCATTCTTACTTTTTTTAAGGCAAACCACACCCTTTAAGATACTTTTCAGATAAATTCTCTGATTCTATATTGTGTTTTGCTTCTTCATATTTGATATTTGCAAGTGTGGAGTACATAAAAGAACGTTTTGGCTTGAGGCCAACGAGATATTTTCACATTTCAATATCATTTCTTAAAATATCATAAACATCATTAACAACATCTTCCCAAAGTTTAATAATATCTGTCATCTTCTTGAGGAGCGTCAGATGCGCAAAGATGACTTATCACCGATGTGTCTAGATAAATCTTTAGGTTTTTATTTTCCATTGTTTGTGTCTCCAAGATCATCAACCCAAAGGCAACAGGATTTCTATTTTAAATCACCGTCTAACATTATCTTCTATGTTTCAGGTAACGTTGTTTTTAAGTATTTGATTTAGGTGATGACAATTGAATATACGCGTCTATCAAGGCTAAAGTTGAAAATGGTAATATAACAAGAAATTGTTCAATGGTTAAAGTTAAATTTAGAAGCGTATCTGACTCTGCAATCAATGGAACGAGTACTGGAATAACACAGACTACGGAATTGATAAACCCCAACAAAAAATAAAATGGGATTGTTTTTGATATGATGGTTTCTATCTTGCGTGGTATGTTAGTTTTCTTTTATATCGAAATAGTAAGCGGGGAATCAATTTTACAATCCTTTAGAAACATCCAAGAACCATTATCAAAAACAATCCCATTTTATTTTTTGTTGGGGTTTATCAATTCCGTAGTCTGTGTTATTCCAGTACTCGTTCCATTGATTGCAGAGTCAGATACGCTTCTAAATTTAACTTTAACCATTGAACAATTTCTTGTTATATTACCATTTTCAACTTTAGCCTTGATAGACGCGTATATTCAATTGTCATCACCTAAATCAAATACTTAAAAACAACGTTACCTGAAACATAGAAGATAATGTTAGACGGTGATTTAAAATAGAAATCCTGTTGCCTTTGGGTTGATGATCTTGGAGACACAAACAATGGAAAATAAAAACCTAAAGATTTATCTAGACACATCGGTGATAAGTCATCTTTGCGCATCTGACGCTCCTCAAGAAGATGACAGATATTATTAAACTTTGGGAAGATGTTGTTAATGATGTTTATGATATTTTAATATCTGATATTGCAATGTGAAAATATCTCGTTGGCCTCAAGCCAAAACGTTCTTTTATGTACTCCACACTTGCAAATATCAAATATGAAGAAGCAAAACACAATATAGAATCAGAGAATTTATCTGAAAAGTATCTTAAAGGGTGTGGTTTGCCTTAAAAAAAGTAAGAATGATGCTAGTCATATAGCTTTTAGCTAGAGTAAATAATT
>BNVV01000173.1 GCA_025998355.1 Endomicrobiia bacterium | reverse complement strand
GACGGACTGCAAGTCCGTTAAAAAGAGCTGGCTAAAACTAAAGCCAGCGATAAAGCGTGCGTATAAAGACTTGAATTGTATTAGCACGCTGTCCACATTGTTTTTGATTGTTGTAAAAAAATGTGAAAAAAAATCTTATGTTTTAAAATGTAAAAGATTGGTAAAAAGAATATTGGAAAGTCTCTAAAAGGTGATAACTGATTGTCTAATACTAGTACTTGAAAAACGCAATAAAATGCGTTCCAGCCTGTCTTTAAAATTCTAATCTCTAAAACTAAAATAATATAGGCCTATAATTAAATATTATAGGCGTTTCAAATTGCTCCTTCTTGTCATGCAATTTGCTTACTCACAGATATTTTACTTTAAGTTGTCCAAATGTTATTAAAAGCGATGATGGAAAATCCGATAAGACTTCCGCTTAAAGGCAATCCGTTGGCATTATAACTCCTACTATATAATGCCCACTGTATCCAAATTCGAGGCAAAAAATGCCAATTGTATATACTTGATATACAACTGGCTAGCTAAGGACAAAAAAGGAAAAAAATAGATGGATGCAGGTAAATTATACGTACTCGCACCCCGTTTAGAAAACCAACTCGATATCCAATTGGCTAGCTGTACTCAAAATAATAACGATAGTTTATGAAAGCGTAAAAAGCTAAGACGTTATGATAATGCTTAGTCGCTGTTTGCAAATATGGCAAAAAATGTATTATATGTTTATAGCCTCTTTTGATAATGTTTGTGATACATAAATAGTCAAAAGCCGTCTTAAAGTAGACGGCAAAAAAACAGTAAAAGCGAACGAAGTGAGCGACTCTCTTAACTTGATATACATATATGCTACGTGGTCACAAAAAGAGCCGTAAAAAAATAAAAAAGGCTCTAAAAATAGGAAGCTACAAAAATCCTGACGTAATGAGACTGACAGCATATGAAAGTTTCCTTGTTATACGAATTAAATAAAATAATGAAATTGAAAAAATTTATATGCGTATATTTAACGATTGTTCTGTTTTTGACAGGCTGTGAAAATCTTAAAAGCCAGATAAGAGGCAATCAGAATACTGACGCTTCTGCCGAACAGCCGACAGGCGATATTATAAAAAGCGATAATAATGGAATAATTGAAAAAGAGGAAACAAAAGAACTTGACGGTAAATCAATTGAATTAGATGCTAATGGTAATGGCAGTTCATTGGAAGTTAAATATACAGGGGAGGAAACTCCCAGCAAAGAACCAGAGCTGATGTGGCAGGATAAGGCGAAAAAGTATGCTGGCGATGCTGGACACTTTTTGTATGAACATAAAGGGAAGATAGCTTTTGAGGTGGTAGTAGAAGCTAGTGGTTACTGGGTCGGGATAAGACCTATAAACGGATTATTTTTTTTTCTACTAACACGGCGACCACC
>BNVV01000172.1 GCA_025998355.1 Endomicrobiia bacterium | reverse complement strand
CCTGCCCCCCGGCGGATTTCTGGTCTTCGCCCTCTTTATCAGCCTGGGGGCAGGGCAAAAAACAATATGGGCGTATAGCCTGATCCCAGTACCGGGAAACCCAGTATGGAACCGTTCCCCATCATGGGGCCCCCGTAGAGGATTTTGCCCAGGCGATCCGTGTCGATGGACATGAATTCCGGGGGCAGGTCCGTAAGGAGGGTGCCGATGGGGGCGCGGATATTTTTGGGGGTCTTGCAGGCCCCGCCGCTCACGGTCAGGTCCCGGTCGATCAGGGGCTTGCCCAGGGTAAAGGCTTCGGCAATGGCGATAAGGGTGCCCACATTCTGCACGATGCACCCCACATCCATGGGGAGCCCCCCGCCGGGTACTTCCCGGCCGGTCAGAGCGGTGATCAGCATCTTCTCCCCCCCCTGGGGGTAACGGGTGCGGCAGAGTCCAATCGATACGTCCCCGATGTGTTCGTTCAGGCGGATTTCCTGTTCTCTCTCGGACCCTGATGCGCAATGTGTTAATCGCCCTGGCGCCGGTGACGATCTTCGGTATTATCACCTTTGGGCTCCCCGCCCTGCTGACCGTCCTGGTTTCCATCATATCGGCGGTGGCTGCGGAATCCCTGTTCCGGGCCATCACCAGGCAGGATATCCGGGCAGGGGACTGTTCCGCCGTAGTCAGCGGCCTGCTCCTGGCCCTGATCCTGCCCCCCTCCACCCCGCTCTGGATGACCGCCCTGGGGGCGATCTTCGCGGTTGTGGTGGCTAAGGAATTTTTCGGCGGCCTGGGGGCCAATGTATTTAACCCCGCCCTTATCGGCAGGGCCTTTATGCTGATGAGCTTCCCCGCCGCCGTTACCACCTGGCACCGGCCGCCCGGCGGCTTCGTCGCCAAGCTGGCGGACAGCCTCAACGCCGCCTCCATCGTGGACGGGGTCAGCGGGGTCACCCCCCTCAACATCATCAAAACCGGCAGTGACGTGTCCGGCGTGGGCCGGGACTTCTTCGCCGCCGGCTTAAGCGGCTCCCCCGAATACTGGTCCACCATCAAGACCCTGTTTATCGGGAACCATGCGGGCTGTATCGGTGAATCTTCGATACTGCTCATTCTGGCCGGCTTTATCTTTCTGCTGATCACCAAAACCATCGACTGGCGGGCCCCCCTGGCAATGTGCGCCGCAGGCATCATTGCCTCCCTGGCCCTGGGCTTTGATCCCCTGTTCAGCATCCTGAGCGGCGGCATCCTCTTTGGCGCGGTCTTTATGGCCACCGATTACGTCTCCGCCCCAATCACCGCCAGGGGCAAGCTGATCTTCGGCTTTGGCGCGGGGCTCATCACCATCCTGATCCGCAAATGGGGCAGCTACCCCGAGGGCGTCACCTACGGCATCCTTATCATGAACGGGCTTACCCCCTTCCTGAACCGGCT
>BNVV01000171.1 GCA_025998355.1 Endomicrobiia bacterium | reverse complement strand
ACTTGGATATAAGGGAAAAAGGTAGAGATTTTATAGTATCAAAGTTTCCAAATATTTATGAGAATTGTCTTAAATACGGAATCAATATCACAAAAGATATGATTCCGGTAACTCCCGCCGCGCATTTTTTCTGCGGAGGAATTGCGATAGATGAAAACGGCAGAACAAGTATAAAAAATGTTTATGCTATCGGTGAAGTGTCATGTTCTGGAGTGCACGGCGCTAACAGACTTGCTTCAAACTCACTTCTTGAGGGCGTTGTATATGCTAACAGAGCGTATAAAGATTCATTGCAGTTTTTGAATAAAGAGGCTGTTGCTGTTAAAATCAAACCTATAAAAAATACTAAGTCACTAAACGAAACGTCTGATGTTTTTATGCAAAAATGGCAAGAAATAAGACGATTGGCTTGGAATTGTCTAGGTATTTCACGCTCTAATGCTAAACTTTTGGAGTCCAAAGAAAAAATATCCAATTTAAAACATGCGATAGATGATAGCTTTATGAATACTTCTTTTAGTGTTGATGGAATTGAGCTTAGAAATATAGCATGTATATCAGAAATGATTGTAGATTCTGCAATGCTTAGAAAAGAAAGCAGAGGGCTGCATTTTAACACCGATTACCCTTTCATGTTGCCCAAAGCCAAGGATACAGTTATAAATATAAGGACAAAAGCGCAAAGCTAAGATTGAAATTAACGACAGAAATTCTTGTCCGCTTTAAGAAGTGTAAAGATGGACTTTTCAAGTCTTTGGCTTTCAGAACATCCTTTAGATACATGTTACAAATTTGCAAATTTAAAAATTTAAGTTAAACAGGACAAGAAACCATGAAAAAAGCAAAAACTAGAAGAAGCAGACCGTGCGTGAAAAATGTGTTAGCAATGATGGCAATGTTTGCTTGCACTAGCATTTGTTTGGGAGAGCATACAATAACGATTGACTCTGCTCTTACTCCTACTATTGATGATGATGGAGAGAGAGCTTTCCCTCATGTCGCTGGTAATTCTAGTAAAGATGATGGAACCTCAAATGATGCTGGCATATTTCCCCTAGACCCAGACAATTTTCCCCTAGACCCAAACAATAATACTTTAATTATCGAAGATGGAGCAAGGGTTGGTTCGGCATATGGCGCTGGTGTTGGTCGTGGTAGTACTGTTGTATCGATGACAGGCAATAAAATTATTGTAAATGGAGGTGATTTTAATAATGGTGGCATTGTAGGCGCCATATCTTTTGCCTCAACAGATGTTAATGGTAATGTTGATGTTAATGGTAACAGAACTGACATTAATGGTAATAGAGTTGAAATTAATGCAGGAGACAATATAAATTATGTTTATGGCGGATATACAGAAAATGGAACAGCTTCTGATAATAAAGTATTTATAAAAAACAAAGTGACAATTAGACGAGA
>BNVV01000170.1 GCA_025998355.1 Endomicrobiia bacterium | reverse complement strand
AAAGAGACAATATAGACCGCAAAAGACCCTTTGGACTGCGATTTAACTTGGGTTGCAGGTATTTGTATTCTTGAATTTAATACTTAGTTGTACAATTCTCCTCTATTTTATGTTAACTTTGTACAAATTAGTAGTTTTTGTTATGTATATCTTCAATATTTCTTTTGCTTTTAAACATCGCACAGAAAACATATTTACACAAAATTTAAAGAATTACGTTAAAATCTTATATTTTTATGGTGAGGCCCAGATTAACTGTAAATCCTGAAAAATCTAATTCGATGTCTTTAAATCCGGGCGGTGAAGCACAAATTAACTGTAAATCCTGAAAAATCTAATTTGGTGTCTTTAAATCCGGACTTTGTTGCAGGTGTATATAAATATCCTACATCTAATCCTACTCTAGCATCTTTTGAAGTATCATACTGCACTCCTATCGACGGATTCGCCACAAAACAACGTGCTGATTTTTTAACAGAAGTATTTGGTAGCATCATCAAATCTGACTCTGATTTAAATCTGCATGTATTATCATGGGCAAGGTCGCCATCATACTGACAGGTGGTGGTATTAATAAAACCAACACCCAAAAATAATTTCGTATTCAAACTAAATTCTTTGTTTATCTTTTGATTGTAACTTCCGCCAAGCATAACAGGAACTAATACAGCACTTGCTTGAAAATATATTGGATGCTCGCCTGGAATAATTCGCCGATTATTTTCCATATACCATTTGCCCACATCCCATTGATCCTTATACACTACCCAATCTGGCAGTGTAAGATCTGCGGAGTTCCGCAAAAAAGCTATTCGCGGACCTATTTTCACATTTTCGCTAACGCCAAACAAACAGTCTACATTAAACATCAAACGGTCAATATCGCCGTTTTTTAATTTTAAACGAACAGGAAATTGTTCTCTCACCACTCCGTCTGTAAGATCATCGAGACCTTTGATTTTTGTTACAATGCATCCAAGACCAAAACCCAGGTCTATGTCTACAGCAAATACATTTGCTGCAAAAACTGTCAAAACCAACAACACCAGAAACAATAGTTTTCTCATAGCGTCCTCGCTTTTTTAAATTAATTTTAGATTGCAACTCAATTTGAAAATTAAGCCCCCCTTTTTAGAACCGACCTTGGTGAGTTTATCTAAAAACTCTTAACATACGCCATACTGTTTTATATATCACATCTATTTCTCTTATTAGTTGATAAACCCGGTATTCTTTTTTTGAGTTCAAAAACAAACGTATTGCGTACATCTATTTTACCAAATTGTTCCTTAAGAAACGGTGTATAAGGGTGTTGGATATTGACACTAAATAGGGCTAAAAGCCCGTATGTATCAAAATCTCCAACACCACAAGGTAAAAAGCATGAGGTTGCAAATGCGCAAACTTTAGTTTGCAGCATGCAAA
>BNVV01000169.1 GCA_025998355.1 Endomicrobiia bacterium | reverse complement strand
CATACTCGCAAAAGCGAGTATCCATGTTAAATGTTAAGTGGATTCCCGCTTTTATGGGAATGAGAACAGTACTAAGTACGACGTTTTTTGCTTGTCATACTCGTGAAAACGAGTATCCATGTTAAATGTTAAATGGATTCCCGCTACTTGCGAAAATGACAACAATAACCCTTAAGCCCTCGCGACAACGATTTAAATTTGCATCGATAATCCTTAAAACGGATTCAAAGCTTAAATTAAATCTTAAAATACAAAACGCTTTCTTATGTTTTCCGTATCTGTTAGATACTATTTTAAGTCTCTACAAAACGCTTGGGCTCGTTTGTTTTCACGACTATGGAGCCCTGAGGCAAGCATTGTTTAACTAAAATCAGAACGATTTCCAAATCATGGAGGTGCGCGATTGCACGTTATTTTAAAGCAACTTTAAGGAAACCTAAATTCAATTTTATACATCTTATCAACTTGAAATTCTGCTATAAAATCAACATAGAATCGCCATATGAAAAAAACCTATATTTTTTTTGTACAGCTTCATTATATGCTTTAAGCATAAGTTTTCTTGAAGAAAATGCACTTGTCATCATAAGAGGCGTTGATTTTGGAAGATGAAGGTTGGTAACTAATGCGTTTATCGCCTTAAATTGATATCCCGGATATATAAAAATTGAAGTTTCTCCTGAACATTCTTTCACATATGCTTCGCCTTTGGGGGACTCTATTATTTCTGCAGCAATTGATTCCACTGCTCTTACCGAAGTAGTGCCTACGGCAACTACTTTTTTTTTTATTTTTTATAGCGGAATTGATAATTTCGGCGTTTGTCCTATCTAGAGTAAATTTTTCAGGGAGCATATTATGGTTGTTAAGCTCTGCAGCAGTTATCGGTTTAAATGTTCCCCATCCTACGTGAAGCGTAAGCGTTGCAATATTTATGTTCTTTTCTTTTAGACCTTTCAAGATATTTTTTGTGAAATGAAGCCCCGCAGTTGGCGCAGCTATAGCGCCTAAATTTCTGGCATACACTGTCTGGTATCTCTGTCTGTCAAAATCCGATAGCTTTTGCGCAAGCCCGCTTTTTCTATTGATGTACGGTGGTAATGGCATAATACCGTGTCTTTGCAAAAAATCTAAAATTCCGGATTTATTGAATTTTACTAAAGTTTCGCCAAGTTCCGTTTTTGATAGCGCTTCGCATTCGTATTCGTCTTCAAAGTACACCTTTTTACCTATAGGTAAAAAAGGTTTTAACAAAACTTTATACTCTTCATTTTGTTGACAAGGGTCAAGAAACAATAGCTCTACTTTTCCACCGTTGCTTTTCTTGCCAAAAAGTCTTGACGGCACTACTTTTGTGATGTTAATTATAAGACAATCGCCCGGATTGAAATACTCGATAATATTGGAAAATTTTCTATGATAAAATTTTCCAATATTATCGAGTATTTCAA
>BNVV01000168.1 GCA_025998355.1 Endomicrobiia bacterium | reverse complement strand
ATGATGATGAAGAAGAAGATGAGCTAGAAAATGATGAAGAAGAAGAAGATGATGATGAAGACGGTGATGAAGAAGATGACGAAGATGACGATGAAGGCGATGATGAAGGCAAATGACATGATGGAAATGAAAAAGATAGAAAAGACGATGGAGACGAAAAAGATGAAGATGAAGGAGGAAACGATGGTGACGATGGATTATGAGAAAATGGTGGATATGAAGGAGACGTAGCAAAAGATGATGAACCATAATATGACAATCCTTCAGGTGAATGATTATTCGTTTTTGTCCCATGCATACGCGAGAATCTGGTTTGCGTTTCCCGCTCAAGATCTTCATAATACTTCAGCTGCTGGGCCTGCTGGGCCTCAATACGATCAGCCTCCTTCTCCCGCTTTGCCTTTTCCTGGATTCTTATTTGCTTCTCCCTATCAATTAGAAAGTCCCGCACCGCTAGCCGCTTGAACCGGCTTTCCGAATTATGCCTTTCTATCATCCACTCGATGCATTCTACATATTGTTCATCCGATTCCCCTTCCATTTGGTAGTATACTTGTGTTTCAGATTCATTTTCTCCCTGCAATTCTTCCTGCTCTTTATCTTCTGTTGCATCTACTCCAAATTCTCTCTGCTGTTCTTTCTTTTCTGCTGGTGCATCTGCCGGCTGCTCTAGCCCTGTTTTCCGATTCACAGAAAAGTTAGATGCAGGAGAGGACAGAATGGAATAGAGTGGGTCGTCTGATTCTTCCTCTGACGCATCTTCTTTTTGATTTATATCTACATTATCTAGATCGGAAAGGAATGAGTCTGTTTCTTCCTCTGCCACATTATTACCTAGTGAGGACAGCATGGAAGGGAGTGGGTCGTCTGATTCTTCCTCTGACGCATCTTCTTTTTGATTTATATCTACATTATCTAGATCGGAAAGGAATGAGTCTGCTTCTTCCTCTGCCACATTTTCTTTTTGATTTTTATCTGCATTACCTGATTCAGTTTCATCTGTTGTCAATGCCGCTGCTTCAGATTCTCTACGCTGTTCTTGTTGCACTCCATCTACTTGTACTGTCTGTGACGATGAAGAAGGTAATGGAGATGCTGACGCTGACGATGAAGACGCACTAGAAAACGATGAAGAAGACGATGACGGTGAAGAAGAAGATGACGAAGATGATGAAGAAAGCGATAAGGAAGAAAGTTTAGGAGGTATGAACTGCAATATAGTTGTATTTCCTGAACTATTCTGTCCTGATTGTGGTGATGATATAGAAGGCGACAAATAATCTGATCTTTTCTCTACCCCCATCTTTTTTTGATTTTTATCTGCATTATCTAATAAGGGCGGATTGGAAGGGAATGAGTCTGCTTTTTTCGAGTTTGATTCTTCCTCTACCTCATCTTCTTGATCTTCACCTGCATTACCTGATTCAGTTTCATCAGAAGAATCATACGAAAGAGAGGGTAGA
>BNVV01000167.1 GCA_025998355.1 Endomicrobiia bacterium | reverse complement strand
ACAAAGCCTCATCATTTATCTTTATACCGTCCTATGACTGTAATTTCAGCTATCCTTATTGCTTTGAGCAAGAACTTACAAGAAACAAAGACAATAAGCCTATGAGCAAAGAGACAGTAGACGCTATCTTTAAAGTAATAAAAAAAGAGAAAGCAGACGGCCAATATATTTCCCTTTCAATGTTTGGCGGCGAACCTCTCCTTAAAGAAAACATTGCAATCAACGAATATATATTCAAAAAAGCCAAAGAAGCCAAATTGAAACTTGATGTCATCACAAATGGCTATGACTTGGAACACTACTTTAAATATATTAAAGCTGGTGTTTTTTCTCACTTTCAGATTACTTTGGATGGTGGAAAAGAATATCACAACAAAATGAAGTTTACTAAAGATAATAAAAACACCTTTGATAAAATACTTGATAATATTGCTAGTGCTCTGTCTATACCGGGCAAGTTCTCAATTGCTATTCGAATAAACACCAACAAAGACAATGTAGATTCTCTTTTAACTCTCAAAGAGACATTTGAAACCCACGGTTTTCTAAAAGATAAACGGTTCTATTTCTACACAAAGAATGTCGATGAATGTAAATGCCGTAAAAGTAAGGAATTGTCTGACGTTGATATCGTTCATAAAATACGTTTCTTTGACGACAATATGAAAAACATGAAGACAAATGCTCAGTATTCGCATATCATAAACGAATTTGAAGAGATATTTGACCCCAAAAAGAAGCTCGGGCGATACAAAGTGAAATACTGCGGGGCAAATGAGAACAACCAACTAATTGATCCCATAGGTGATGTTTATTCTTGTTTGGAAGAAGTTGACAAAAAAGATAGACGTGTAGGTTTTCTTGATATGCAAAGCAGTAAAATTGTTGATACTCCTTTAAGAAAAGAATGGAAAAACAGGGTGGTACAAAACATGAAAGAATGTTCTGATTGTGAATATGCCCTAATGTGCGGCGGCGGTTGTGGGATTGCTGCTCTAAAATATGAAGGGTCTTTGGGTAAGTCCTACTGCGCAGAAAATAAGGAGATAGCTAAGGAAGCAGTCTATGAGATAGTTAAGGGACTAGCAGTTTGATGAAATATGAAATACAAGAGATGGACAGTAAGGCTTCTAAAAAGAAGTGGCTTCTTTGTTTGCATAACAAAAAATATGTTGTAAATCAAGATGTTTATAACTTCATAATGTCACATGAAAACACCGCAATCAATCATCAAGCGCTCACAGAAAAAGAGCAAATCGTTTATCAACTACTAGAAAATGTTGGGTTTTTTGAAGATGCAATAAAAGAAACCAAAAGCAAGGACAGAGCCCGACTTATCTTCAAAAAAGTTTTGTTTAAGCAAAATTCCTTAAAACATCTCCACATCTTTAAATTTCTCTTTTCAAAGTCGTTTTTGACTATTGCAATACCTTTCATTATCTTTGGTGTAAGTTATACCATGTTTG
>BNVV01000166.1 GCA_025998355.1 Endomicrobiia bacterium | reverse complement strand
AAAAGTTCTTACGAATGCAGATTTAGAGAAAATGGTTGAGACTTCTGACGAATGGATAAGCTCAAGAACAGGGATAAAAGAAAGAAGAATAGCTAAAAAAAATGAATACACTTCCGATCTGGCTTTTAACGCTTCTGTTGAAGCGTTAAAAGCAGCGAATATTTCAGAAAAAGAAATAGATTTAATACTTGTTGCAACTATTACTCCTGATATGTTTTTTCCGTCAACAGCGTGTTTTCTGCAGACAAAGCTAGGTCTTAATTCATCGCCGGCTTTTGATTTATCTGCCGCGTGCAGCGGATTTATATACGGTATTGCCGTAGCAAGAGCTTTTATTGAATCGGGCTTATATAAGAATGTTCTACTAGTAGGAGCTGAAGAACTTTCTAAAATTACCGATTGGACAAACAGAGATACTTCTATTTTGTTTGGCGATGGAGCAGGAGCGATGGTTTTATCTGCTTCTGAAGAAAATTGCGATGTTTTGTCGACGTATATTGGAGCAGACGGTTCATATTCGAACTTGCTTTTTATACCTGCTGGAGGATCGGCAAATCCTGCGACAGTAGAGACTGTAAATGCAAAGATGCATACAATGAAAATGCAGGGTAGGGATGTTTTTAAAGTTGCTGTTTTGAAAATGGCATATGCAGCCGAAAAGGCACTTGAACTTTCAGGTAAAAAACTTAAAGATATAAAGCTTTTTATTCCACATCAGGCTAATATGAGAATAATAGAAGCTGTTGCCAAAAAAATTGGTATTTCCATGAACAGAGTTTTTGTAAATATTTATAAAACTGGTAATATTTCGTCCGCAACAACTATTACGGCATTAGATGAAGCCATAAAAACAGGCAAACTTCAGAAGGGCGATATTGTGGAATTAATTGCATTTGGCGGTGGTTTTACGTGGGGAGCTGCAGTAATAAAGATTTAGAGTGCGTTCCTATAAAAACCGGTGCAAGGCAGATGTTGCGTTTGTCGCGGGTGTTTTTGGATTGTTGATGTTTTTTAGTTCCACTCTTAACTTTATGGTGTTTACTTTGGCTTTTTAAGGGGTTGCAATGTCAAAAATAGTGTTGATGTTTCCCGGACAAGGGTCTCAATCGGTAGGAATGGGAAAAGATCTTTATAATAGATATTCAAAAGCAAAAGAAATAATAGATTTAGCTGGTAGCGAACTTAAAAAAATTATTTTCGAGGGACCGGAAGAGACTTTAAAACTTACCCGATACACTCAACCTGCAATATTTACCGTCAGTATAGCAACTTTTGAAGTTTTTAAAGAATTATTTGACGCTTCAAACGTTGAATTTGTTGCCGCAGGTCATTCTTTAGGGGAATATTCTGCACTATGCGCGGCAGGTGTTTTCGGATTTGAAGATGGTTTATCTATGGTTAGGGCAAGAGGTGAATTTATTCAAAAAGCGTCTGAAGAAAATCCGGGATTAATGGCTGCTGTTATTGGTA
>BNVV01000165.1 GCA_025998355.1 Endomicrobiia bacterium | reverse complement strand
GAGAAGGCTGTAAAACCATCTAAGGAAGACAAGATTGCTCATGCACAGGCAGGTGGGCGTAGAGCTCAGATTGAGGAAATAAAGAGAAGAATAGAAGAGTTGGGTAAGTACGAAATTGATCTGCTAAGGGAAGGAGTTGAGTTTTTGAAGAATGATCTTAAGGAGACAGAAAGATTAGAAGCAGAAAATGAACGGAAATCTCAGGCTGGTGTAGAGCGTGCTGCAGCTAGAGCAGATAAACAGAAATCTCAGGCTAGGGAAATAGAGAGACTAAAAGAAGGGTTGGCTAAGACACAGGCCGCAATTGAAATGCGAAAGAGAAGAATTGAGGAGTTGGAGCGTGGTGATGCAGGTAGCTCATATGAATGGGAAGCTCAAGGCGAGAAAGAAGACAGAACAAGAGAAGGGTTGGCTCAGTCAAATGAAAGAGAAAGAGAAAATGAAGAGTTGAAAGAGAGATTGGCCGTGGCAAAGGAAGAAACTGAGAGAGTAAAGGAAGAAGCTCAGAAGGCAGAAACTCTGGTAAAGGAAGAAGCTACTATGGTAATGCTTCGTGCAGAGAAAGAAGCAGACGATGCAAAGAAAAAAACTCTGGAGGCAGAGAAAGAAATTGCTAGGTTAAATGAAGAGAATCGGGAGTTGCAGAGGAAGTTGGCTGAGAGAGAAGCTCCTGCAGATAAGCGTGAAGTAGCTAGCGCAGATGAGAGTGGAGCTCGGGCTACGGAAATAGATGGAGAAAAAGAAGAGTTAAGAACTGCGTTGGCCGATACTAAGAAAAAAGCTGAACAGGCAAAGAAAGAAGTTGAAGAGTTAAAAGCTGCGTTAGACAAGGCTAAGGAAGAAGCTGAACAAGCTAAACAGAAATTGACTGAGCAGCAGCAGGGAACACCACAGGCGGTTACTGCTGAGAAGCAGAAAGATGCTGCCCCTGATGCTGCCCTCAAAGTCGTTATTGTCTCTACTGCTACTGGGCCAGGATCGGGAACACAAGGCCAAACAGGTTCAAAAGGTGTACAAAAAAACAACCAGAAGTTCAAGGATGAGAATAAGTAAAAGACTCGAAAAAAAACACTTTCTTGTGCGCCATCGGTTATAGCAATATAGAGCGATATAGCGCACAAGAGGGAGTAAGGCAATGATAATGATGGTAATGCAACTTAAGCTTAATGTAGTTTAGCCAAACCATTTAAAATTGCGCTTCTTGCAGCTTAAGTGGTCAGTGTACTTCTTCACACGTCTTCCTTTTTTATGGTACAATTTAGCATGACCACATAGAAAACAAAGGACAAAATAACGATGAAAAAAGCGACAGGGTTAATAGCAATAGTATTGACAGGATTGATAATAAGTTCGTGCGATCAAAAGAACGCTAGACTTGTAAGCAGAAGAGTTGCTACCCCCGAGAAAATAGAAGAAATAAAACAAGCACAAAAAGCAAAAGAAGAAGAAAAAGAAAGAGCAAGAATAGAAGCAGAACAAGC
>BNVV01000164.1 GCA_025998355.1 Endomicrobiia bacterium | reverse complement strand
ATTGGGCACCGGCCAAAGCACTGGAAAAAGTGAAGGAAGAGCGGGAAAAGCTCAATAAGGGACAGGCCGAGCAATCAGCACAGCAAGGAAGCATGAGTAGGACGCTGGAGAAAGCACAGAAAGCGCTGGAAAATCTGAAAGCAATAGCATGGGGAGTGCGGAGAAGAGCCCTGGAAGCGCTGGGAGTGCGGGGAAGAGCGCGGGTAATGGGAGTACAAGCACAGCTGAAAGAATATCGGGAAGATCCGAATCGGAGAAAAGTGTTGGGAAAAGAGGTGAAAGAAGCGCAGAAACAGGACGAAGCTTGTGATGGAATGTGGACGCCGCAAGAAGTGCAGGTAAAAATGCAGGCGAGGAAAGAAGAGCTGAGAAAAAAGTTGGAAAAAGTGCCTGCTGTGCAGAAAGAGCTACAGGAAGCACTGAACGAGCTGGAAAAAGAACAGAAAGAGCATGCAGATCTGGAGTTCAGAATATATCATGTGCAGTTAATAATGCAGGAGAGGGAAAAAGAGGTGAGAGAAAAGTTGGCAAATGGGCCTAGCCGGAAAGAAGTGCGGGAAGGGCTAGAGAGAGATCTGGACAAGCTGCAAGAAGAGCAGCAAGAGCAGGCAGATCTGAGGAAAGAAATATTGAAAGAGCAGGAAGAAATGAAGGCGAGGAAAGAAGAGCTGAGAAAAAAGTTGAAAAAAGCATCTGCTGAGTCGAACGCAGTGCAGAAAGGGCTACTGGAAGAACTGGACAAGCTGAAAAAAGTGGAGGAAGAGCAGGAAGAGCTGAATGCAATAGAGCAGGAAGTGCGGGAAGTGCTGGAAAGAATGCAGAGGCTGGGAGAGGGAGAAGTTGATGGAATGCAGGAAGAGTGGAACAGGATTGCGGGATATAATGGCGATAATATGCATCAGATTAAGGAGCTTGAAGATGATATTTTTAAGCGTGATGCTAAAATAGCGACAGCAAAGATTGTGTTGGTTTCAGAAGTGCTTCAAATAAATGGTTTGAAGAGGAGTATTAAAAATGCGCAAGCTAAAAAGCAGGCACAGGAAGAAGCTCTGAAGACAGGAACAGGAGCAAAATGAATAAGCAGCAAAGACAAAAACTGGTCAAGTAAATGATTGTAAGACTGAGCTTGATTTTTTAGGCTTTGGTGGTGTTAACACCAAAACAGTTAAAACAGTCTAAACAACATTCATCAAAAGAGTAGTTAAAAACGTAAAGTAATTATAACAATGATACTAAGTTCTGAGGTCTTTGAAATAAAGATAAAGTAAAAGACTACCATGCAAAGAGTAGAAAAAATAAGGTCATAATAAAGAAAGAGATGATATATCGGAATGGAGATTGGAGAAAGGAAGCGTAAGTAGGGGTATTCCTTTAATAATATCAAGTGCTAAGCAATAAACATAAAAAGCTGTAGTGTATGTTGCAAAAATGAGAAAAGTATAAAAATAAGTATAGATGGATTTGCAATCAGCCAAAGGACACTGTATAAGTAAAGATAACTGTGAAGCGAGTTTGAT
>BNVV01000163.1 GCA_025998355.1 Endomicrobiia bacterium | reverse complement strand
GTGAAACATTTAACGCAAGTGTCACATTTGAGTTAACAGCTAATTGGTTACGGTAATACAATCGTACGGGTATAGAAGATGGGTTGGCGTGACAATAATTGCTATTATTGTCATTACTTGTCTTGCCATCATATTAATGATTTTTGTTCCTATCATGATCAAACTAACAACCACAAGATACACAAAAGATACACAGTAGAAGAAAGCAATGCGCTCTCGACAAATTATTAAAAGTGTGATATGATGTTTGTCGTTAAGGGTGGCCTGGGTGGCCTAGGGTTTTGATGAACCTTAGTTTCTAGCCCTTGACGTCGTTAGGATGTTTTCCATTTTACTTTTTTAGAGGTTTGCCTTGAGCAGGTCGTCCTGACAAGATTTGCGTGTTTACCATAAACGGGTGTACGTGCAATGGAGAGATGTGGCGACCTGCTAGGCACCGATAAGAGATAAATGAAGCATCACTGTAAAAACCAGTAGTTTTAACTAGTAGTTTTAAAATGTTTATGTAGAATATTTATTAAAAAATGTTTTAGAAGTTGATGGGCATTAAAAGGCTGTCGTTGTTTTGATCCTTGTCTTTGTTTGAAAGAAGTCCAAGTGCGAGATCACAAAGACTTGACAGATGAAGTTTCATAGATGCATGATCTTTGCAATGTAATAGTCCGTTTGTCTTTGTTTGAAAGAAGTCCAGTGTGAGACATTACAAAGATTGATAAGTTGAATTTAAATTTGATTTATCAATTTGAAGTGTTTGACTATAAAGAATAAATTCACTAACCATGAGCTTATCAATTTATAAACAAATGCAGTAACCCACATAGACAAGACACCGCAAAAAAAGATCAAAAAACCTAAGGTTAGTAGGCTAAAGCAAAAGCTAAACAAGCTAAGAGCGTGCAGACCTGGGGACTGGTTTACCAACCAAGTTTGTATTGCCTTAACAATAACAAGAGCAATTTGGTTTTGATGTTGTAAAAATAACAAGAGATTATTAGGAAAGAGAAGAAGAAGCAAAGAAGCCAAGAAAGTAAGAGAAAAAAGATATAGTCAAAGACAAAGAAAGAATACGATAAAAAAAAGAGCGTGGAGCAAGACTTTAGAAACATGGGGGTGTATAGATAGATAAAGTAGGATAGTTTAAAAAGAGAGTTTAAAAGAGGGGTTGTATATAGAAGGTTTGACATGTAGGTAGGCAAAAAGAAGTAAGCAATAGAAGCACAAATAATCCACCAAAAGGAGAAAAAAGTGGAAAATACAGAAAAGAAGGGCAGCCTGAAAAATATAATAACGATAGTGTTAAAAAAGAGAGTAGAAAAGATAGCCAAAAAAGTAATGACAGCAATAATAGTGTTTGGGATGGTAATAAGTCCTGCGGTTAATGCTATGGCTGATGATGGAGATGAAGATGGAAAAGAACCAACAGCAGGGTCGCCATCAGTGCCACCGCAAGCAAAACCTGCGGCACCGGCACCAAAGGAAGATGCACCGGCAGAGCCAAGCGAGAGAGAACCAGTAGAACAAGTGC
>BNVV01000162.1 GCA_025998355.1 Endomicrobiia bacterium | reverse complement strand
TGGAAAATATCATAGGATTTGTTAAAAGGTTCAAAATAGTCTCAGATAGATATAGGAATCGCAGAAGACGCTTTGGACTGCGATTTAACTTGATTGCAGGTATTTGTAATTCTGAATTTAATACTTAAGTTTTGCAAGAGGTCTATTGTTAAAGTTTTTGGCGGTTCGCCTGTAATGACGCACGCTTGTGAAGAAGCTGCCGATATGACATCTATCGCAGATGCCGTTGTAATAAATATAGGCACTTTAGACAATAACATATTGGAAGCAATGCAGCAGGCCATGTCTGCCGCTAATCAAAAAGGGATACCTATTGTTATTGACGCGGTAGGAGTAGGGGCTACAAAATACAGAAATGACAAAATCAAAGAACTTTTGCAATACAAAGTTGCGGTACTCAAGGGTAATGCTTCAGAGATTGCAAGCACCGCGGGAATAGGCGTATCTACAAAAGGTGTTGACAGTGGAAAAGTTTCGGGAGACATTATACAAATTGCAAAAAGTCTTGCTTATGAACGAGGGTGTGTTGTTGTTGTAACAGGTGAAAAAGATATTTGCACTGACGGATCCAGTGTTGTTACAATTAAAAACGGATCTCCCATGATGTCTCAAATTGTAGGAATGGGTTGCATGGCAGGTTCTGTTGTAGGAACTTTCTGCGCCGTTGAGGATAACTATCTCTTTGCATCTGTCGCGGGTCTTGTATGTTTTGAAATAGCAGCTGAAAATGCCGACGCAATGTCTGAAGGACCGGGAACGTTTAAAGTAAAAATGTTTGATAAAATAGGCGCTTTGAGCGCTACGTCCATTGACAAAATGAAAAAACTCGAAGAAATAAAATGATAAATTGGAAGCAGAAACGTAAAAAATTGTAACTTCTAAAACTAAAAATGGAATATAAAATGAATGAAATAGGTGAAAAGTTAAATAAACTAAAAAAAGAAAAAAATGCGATAATTTTAGCCCATATATATCAGCTACCTGAAATTCATGATATAGCAGATTTTGTCGGAGATTCTTTAGAATTAAGTATAAAAGCCACACAAACCGATGCTGATGTCATTGTTTTTTGTGGTGTGCATTTTATGGCAGAAACTGCATCTATACTAAGTCCTGATAAAAAAGTTTTGATTCCTGATGCCCAAGCAGGGTGCCCTATGGCAGACATGATAACTGCCGAACAATTGAAGAATTGGAAAGCAGAATATAAAGATCCTGTAGTTGTGGCTTACGTAAACACTTCAGCTGCGATAAAAGCTGAAAGTGATATATGCTGCACATCTTCTAATGCCGTAAATGTTGTAAAAAGCGTTGCTTCAGGCAAAAATTTAAGAAATTTAGACATACTTTTTGTCCCTGATAGAAATTTAGGAAGTTACGTTCAAAAAACTTCCGGTATAAAAATGAATATGTGGAACGGATTCTGTCCTACACATAACAACTTTATTCTGCCCGAGTATGTTTTAAAAATAAAGGAAGAACATCCAAGCGCCGAAGTGCTTGTACATCCTGAATGTCGTCCCGAAGTTGTCTCTTTGGCAGATCATGTTATGTC
>BNVV01000161.1 GCA_025998355.1 Endomicrobiia bacterium | reverse complement strand
CATGTAGTGACAGCAGAAATGCTTGGGCGATTTATCTTATTTATTGACGCAAAGCCTAAAACGATAGAAACATACACAAAGTCATTAAAGCAGTTTTTCAAATACCTACAGGATAACGAAATACTCCAGCCGCAAAGAACGAATATATTGGCATACAGGGATTATCTAAAAACGTTTTGTAAACCTACAACAACACAAAGTTATATTACTGCAGTTAGGTTATTTTTTCAGTGGACTCATACAGAAGGATTATATGCCAATGTAGCCGAGCACATAAAAGGAGCAAAGCTAGACAGGGGACACAAGAAAGACTATCTAACGTCTTTGCAGGCAAAGACGGTACTTGCGGCAATAGACAAGACTGACCTAAAAGGCAAAAGGGATTATGCGATTATAACGCTTATGATAACAGGGGGGCTTAGAACGATAGAAATAGTAAGGGCAAACTTTGAGGATTTAAGAACAGCGGGTAATAACGAAGTATTGTATATACAGGCAAAGGGAAGGGATGAAAAGACAGAGTATGTAAAGATAGCGCAGCAAGTAGGGGATGCGATAAGGCAATATTTAAAAGCATTACTGTATAAGCCTGATGACAAACAGCCTTTATTTGTAAGCATAAGTAACCGTGACAGAGGGCAAAGAATGACAACACGCAGTGTACGTAGGGTAGTCAAGAGAAGTTTTTTGACATCAGGATTTAACAGCGATAAACTAAGTGCCCACAGTTTAAGACATACGGCTATTACGCTTGCGCTATTAAATGGGGAAAATCTTCAAGAAGTGCAGCAATTTGCAAGACATATGAGTATAACCACGACCCAAATATATGCGCACAATATAGACAGAGCAAACAACAAATGCGAGGCAGTGATAGCGCATGCGATATTTAGCTAGTAGTATATATTTCATATTACAAAACAAAGGATTGTATGCCACAAGACATAATAGCAGTAGTAAATCAAAAGGGCGGGGTTGGCAAAAGTACAACAGCACATGCCCTAGGAATAGGGCTTGCTAGCAATGGGTTTAAAGTACTTTTTATTGATTTAGATGGACAGGGCAATTTAAGCTATATGCTTAATGCAGACATGCAAAAAGGTTCTGTTTTGGATTTATTAATGCGTAAAGCAAAAATAAATGATGTTTTGCAACATTGTCAAAGAGCAGATTTAATAGCGTCTACACCAATGCAAGCTGGGGCAGATAGCATCATAACAGCTACAGGCAAAGAATATAGACTAAAAGAGGTGTTAGAGGACGTAATAAGCAAATATGATTATATTATCATAGACACTCCTCCATCACTTGGAATACTTGTAATAAACGCTTTAACGCTAGCTTATACCGCAATAATTACCGCACAAGCAGATATTTTCTCATTACAGGGGATATCGCAGGTAAGCGAAACGATAGATACTGTAAAGCAGTATTGTAATAATGCATTAAAGATAGGAGGGATATTGCTTACTAGATACAACGAGCGAACGCTCATCAGCCGTGATATTGCAGATACTTTACGCAAAATCGCAAGTAACCTAAAGACTAAATTGTACAA
>BNVV01000160.1 GCA_025998355.1 Endomicrobiia bacterium | reverse complement strand
AGCGGTAAGCCACGTGGAGTATTCGACAGAAAAAAGACATTATGCGCACATAGATTGTCCTGGTCATGCTGATTATGTAAAGAACATGATAACAGGAGCGGCGCAGATGGACGGAGCGATATTGGTGGTGAGCGCGTTAGACGGACCGATGCCTCAGACAAGAGAACACATATTATTAGCAAGACAGGTAAACGTCCCATCGATAGTGGTGTTCTTGAATAAATGCGATGCAGTAGAAGATAAAGAATTATTGGATTTGGTAGAAATGGAAGTAAGAGACTTGTTGACCAAGTACAGCTTTCCTGGTGACACAACGCCGATAATCAGAGGGAGTGCATTACAAGCGCTGGAAGGAAAACAAGAAGGAGTAGACTCAATTATGGCATTGATGGATGCCGTAGATGTAACAATACCACTTCCTGCCAGAGACGTAGACAAACCATTTTTGATGAGCGTAGAAGATGTGTTTTCAATAACCGGAAGAGGAACAGTAGCTACCGGAAGAGTAGAAAAAGGAAGAGTAAAGGTAGGGGAGAACGTGGAAATCGTTGGAATCCGTGATACGAAAAAGTCAGTAGTAACCGGGATAGAAATGTTTAAAAAATTGCTCGATGAGGCCCAAGCAGGAGATAATATCGGGATGTTGTTGAGAGGGATAGAAAAAACGCAGGTAGAAAGAGGACAGGTAATAGCAATACCTGGGTCCATCAAGCCGTACAAGAAGTTCAAAGGACAAGTGTACATTCTAACAAAAGAAGAAGGCGGAAGACATACTCCATTTTTTAATGGGTATAGACTGCAGTTTTATTTTAGAACAACAGACGTAACAGGAATAGCGCATTTACCGGAAGGAGTAGAAATGGTAATGCCTGGAGATAGCATAACGATGGATATAGAATTGATAATGCCAGTAGCGATGGAAACACAACTGAGATTTGCAATAAGAGAAGGCGGGAGAACAGTAGGTTCTGGCGTTGTTACCGAAATCGTTGAATAAATATTTTCGGGTCTGTCTAGAAGCTCATGGTAGCAAATCTGAACTTGTTTTGGTAACCGGCGTTGTTTTATGATGAGATACCTAAAGTAAGATTGGTACTGTAAATGCGAAAACCTGTTGAAGCTATGGGTTTTTAGAAAACAGATCCTTGTAGTTAAAAGGGTTCTTGTAAAGTATTTTTGTATTTACTCTAATATGCAGATTAACACGATAGACGTACGAAAACTTTTTTTGATTTTTGACTATCGATGGTAGAGCTAATAACAGTCCGTAGAATTTGCTTAATATAGCCCGAGAGATTTTTTTCATGTGTTTGTCGTGTGCAGACTGAAGAGGGCTCTTGCAAAATATTTTTATATTTACTTTAATATGACGCGGGTCGTTGCTTGGGTAGAGCCGCTCAAAGTTGTGTTTTAAGTAAACTTAAACCGGCTAACTGTTATTGGATCAAAATGGATTGTTGTTGGCTTGCGCTAAATGGTGAAGATAAATAGAAACTAAACAAACAGGATTAAATTTATGGTAAATGAAAAAGTAGTGCCGACACAGCATTTGAGGGTTAAGTTGCG
>BNVV01000159.1 GCA_025998355.1 Endomicrobiia bacterium | reverse complement strand
CTATTGTTGCTGTTATGCGTAAATTATTACATTATTAACAATTGTTGTAAACAGTTTTACCTTGATAGGTCTTATATGAACGCCTAATTATACTTCCTTTTAAGGTCTTTTTATCAACTTTTTTCAAGTGGGTTGATATAAGTTGAACAAGTTTGTTGATGCCAACTTAAAATATAATACCGTAATAAATTATTCAGATTCCAACAGAGAGAAAAATTTACTGCTTTTTATGATTTGAGTAATGCTAAAGTACATGAAAGATAATTTTCAAAAAGCGACTAATTCGTATAAAGAAGCATAAAACTAATGCCTGAGGATAAATATGCTAAATATAATCTTGAAGTAGCGTTATTAAAATTAAATGAAAAGATAGCAGTCAAAACAATCAAGGATAATAAAAAAGTGTGCGGTCCGCTGTGCTTTTAAATTATTATGATGAGTCGGATAAAAAAGCCGATAAACTAAGAAATAAAAATGTTGCTAAGTCAACCTAAAAAGGATTGGTAGAAATGCTTAAAAAGGTGTTCTGTTCAATTATATTATTATTTACAACGGTTGTTTTATTATATGCAGATCCTTTTTCTTTTAAAGCGTCTGTGGATAAAAATATCGTACCGTTAAATGAATATTTTATGTATTCGATTACAGGAAGCGGAGATGGTAAAAATCTTCCTAAATTTCAGGTAAGCGATATGCCTGAATTTATGGTACGTGGTGTATCTATCTTTGAAAATACGTCTATGAGTAGTGACGGTAAAGTAATTGCACGTGTAGCGAATAAAATACATAACTATACTTTAGGATCTAAAAGAATAGGAAAATTTACGATACCTCCTGCTAAAGCAACACTTAATGGCAAAACATATTTGACAGAAAGTATAGAAGTTGAAGTTATACCTGCTAAGAACGTAAATTCTCAAAATGTTCAAAATACTCCTTCGCAAAATAATCATAAATCGACACCAAATCCCTGTACAAAAGCTTCTGTAAATAAAAAAACTGTTTACGAAAACGAAAAACCTGTTTATAAACCTAGTTTTTATACTAATAGAATGCACAGAAATAAATTTAAAAAATTAAAAAGTTTTAATTTTGTAAATTTTCATAAGCTTATGGATGAAGCCAAAACAGATAGCGCAAACGATAGCTTTGACACCGCGCTATCTAAAATTTATCAGGCTTTAATTGAAATTATCAATATAAAAACAGGAATGTTATCTGATAATTTGCAAGAATCGCAAATATTTGACAATCTTACTAAAAGCGGAGTGGATAACGAAACCATTTTCAAAATATTAAAAGTATTGGAAAGAATAAATTTTTATAGATTTACTTTAGTGGACATAGACAAAGACTCCTTAAACGCATTGATAGATGAAGTTAATGCTGTTTTTATAAATTTAAAGAAATGAACTCAGCTCAAATGAGTACAGCGCAACTTAAAGCGATTTGGTTTTAGCAAGAGAGAAACAAATAAAAAGCGGTTCTAGTAATGATAAATTAAAACTTAAACTTTAACCGCTATGTCCTCACTTCAACTTGTCAATTACAACGCCTGTAATTGATAGCTCGAACAAATATCAAACAACGAGTAATCTTGCGTTGATGGTCGT
>BNVV01000158.1 GCA_025998355.1 Endomicrobiia bacterium | reverse complement strand
TTAAATAGGGAGATTTCATCAAAAAGGATTATAGTGGAGAATATTAAAGTATTTGTTAAAAGGTTCAAAATAGTCTCGAGAATAGATAAGTAATAGCAGAAAACGCTTTGGACTGCGATTTAACTTGGGTTTCAGGTATTTGTAATTCTGAATTTAATACTTAGTTATGCAAGAGGTCTATTGTTATTTTTATTTATGTTTCTTGTTTCTTTCTGCTTACGTGTTAAGTCTTTCATATACAACTCCTATTTTTTAAATTATTTTCTAAAGTCTTGCCCTGCGCTTTGCACTTCTTTTTATTGCAACTTTCTTTGTCTTCAACTATGTTTCCCTCCTTTTGTCTTTTCTTGTTTCTTTTTTCCTTCCTTCCTTCTTTTTATCTATCTATACACCCTCATGTTTCTAAAGTCCCTATTAATCCACACTCCACACTTCTTTTATCGTTCTTTCTTTGTCTCTAACTGTCTAATTACTTTCTCTTACTTTCTTGGATTTTTTGCTTCTTATTCTCTTGCCTAGTAATCCCTCGTTGTTTTTACAACATCAAAACCAAATTGCTCTTGTTATTGTTAAGGCAATATAAACCTGGTCGGTAAACCAGCCCCCAGGTCTGCACGCTCTTAGCTTGTTTAGCTTTTGCTTTAGCCTACTAACCTTAGGTTTTTTGATTTTTTTTGTGGTGTCTTGTTTATGTGGGTTACTGCATTTGTTTATAAATTGATAAGCTCATGGTTAGTGAATTTATTCTTTATAGTCAAACACTTCAAATTGATAAATCAAATTTAAATTCAATTCATCAATCTTTGTAAAATCTCACATTGGATTTCTTTCAAACAAAGACAAACGGACTACTACATTGTAAAGATCATGCATCTATGAAACTTCATCTGTTAAGTCTTTGTGATCCCGCACTTGGACTTCTTTCAAACAAAGACAAAGGATTCTACATCATTAAACTTTGCTTGTCAAGTCTTTGCAATCTCACACTTGGACTTTTGCCAAACAAAGACAGAGAATTCTACATCATTAAACTTTATCTGTCAAGTCTTTGTAAGATCTCACACTGGACTTCTTTCAAACAAAGACAACGAATTCTACATCATTAAACTTTATCTGTCAAGTCTCTAGTAGGGTCTTATAACACATTTTGTAGAATCTCATAACTAACATTTGGACTTGGCTTTTGTTAAGAGAGATTGGATTGTACATATTAAAATTTTATTTGTCAAGCCCCTGCATCTTACAACACATTTTGTAGAATCTCAACTAACATTTGGGCTTGGCTTTTGTTAAGAGAGATTGGATTGTACATATTAAAATTTTACTTGTCAAGTCTTCTTAGAATGTCACAGAGCGAATGCGCAAAAAAATTTCTTAGAGGCTTTGATTTTAAGCTCAAAGCAAATTTTATAGACTACAATTTAGTAGTGCATGCGACAATCAAAAAATCAAAAAAAAGCTTTTATGCGTTTTGTAGCATCTGTTATTTTGGGCTAATCTTGTATAGCTACAATATCGCTTGTAGATATGTTATCAAAACTAGTTTCATGGATTTCTTTTCTGTCAATTTCAAACTAAAGCCAATTTTTTACCTTGCTTAAAAATTAACTTTCTGCAAAA
>BNVV01000157.1 GCA_025998355.1 Endomicrobiia bacterium | reverse complement strand
CTTAAAACATCTCCACATCTTTAAATTTCTCTTTTCAAAGTCGTTTTTGACTATTGCAATACCTTTCATTATCTTTGGTGTAAGTTATACCATGTTTGAGAACAAACAACTTCAAAGCAGTAGTTTTTGGTTAACGCTCGCACTTTTGATGCCATGTACAGTATTCCACGAAATTGGACACATAAGCGCATCTGTAAAATACGGAGTTGTCCCTAAAGGAGCAGGAGTTGGGATATATTTTACCTCACCAATTATGTTTGTAGATGTTGATGACACATGGAAACTGCCCCAAAAACAAAGAGTTGTAGTAGATGTATCAGGAATTTACTTTCAACTTATAGCTGCTGGAGTATATGTGTTGATCTATCTTTTCACTCACCAAGTAATTTTGCTAAACGTTGCCTACGTAGTTATGATATCTGCAGTATTCAACTTAAATCCTTTTCTAAAGTATGATGGCTATTGGGTTCTCTCAGACATACTAGGTGTTTACAACCTAAATAGAAGGGTTAGCGATTCCGTTAGATTGTTAGTCTATAAGCTATTTGGCATAAAACACAATATGCTTTTAGAATTTAGCAATACCAAAACATACATAATAGGTCTTTATTCCATCTTTTCAACTGCTTTTTATGCGTATTTTTCATGGGTGTTGATAAGAAAATCCATTACAGGCATACACGAAATATTCAATAACTTCAGTATGTACAAACTGCTAATTAACGGGTTGTTTTTATTCTTTGCTGTTACATCAATAATCTCGCTTTTTAAGATGTTTAAGGACATTATTGTTGGTTTTTATCATGACTCTAAGAAAATTAAACAAGGGTCTGTCTAAAAACTTAAAGTAAACTGCTGCAACTCTTAAACTTATTTTGACAACTGATGTGGAGTAAAAGAGTTAGCAGTGGTAGCAAATGCAGGAATGATGTCATTTGCGCAAGTAGCGGGAACCCATGTACCATTGTCATTTGCGCAAGTAGCGGGAATCCATTTAACATTTAACATGGATACTCGTTTTCACGAGTATGACAAACAAAAAAACGTTGCGCTTAGTACTGTTGTCATTTGACGGCAATCTTTAAACGTCGCGCTTAGTACTATTGTCATTTGCGCAAGTAGCGGGAATCCATTTAACATTTAACATGGATACTCGTTTTCACGAGTATGACAAGCAAAAAACGTCGCACTTAGCGCTGTTGTCATTATGACGGCAATCTTTAAATGTCGCGCCTAGTACTGTTGTCATTTGCGCAAGTAGCTAGAATCCATGTGCTGTTGTCATTTGCGCAAGTAGCGGGAATCCATTTAACATTTAACATGGATACTCGTTTTCACGAGTATGACAAACAAAAAAACGTCGCACTTAGCGCTGTTGTCATTATGACGACAATCTTTAAACATCGCGTTTAGCGCTGTTGTCATTTGCGCAAAAGCGGGAATCTATTTAACATTAGACCTCTTAATAACTAACATATAAAAGTACAATAGAAGTACTATGAAACAGAAAAAGAAAGCGGGCGGGTCAGATGGAATAGGTTTAATATTAATGGGAGTAAAGAAAGGGACGTTTGACAAAACAGTAAGGATAGCAAGGAGCAAGAAAAGAAAAAGGGGGAG
>BNVV01000156.1 GCA_025998355.1 Endomicrobiia bacterium | reverse complement strand
AAAACATGGTTTTACGTGAATTCTCTTGTGTGGAACTTGCTTGCTGCAGCACTCATGTGGGAAGCATGTCTTAATTTTCTTTTTTTGTCGCTTTCTACCAGCTTATTCCTATTTTCCAATAAATTGCTTGTTTTTCTTTTTCTTTCAAAGGACTGTGCAAACTCTTCGAATACGTCAACGTTGAATTTACATATTTCCCGCTGTAACTTAATGATACCCCTGTTCCCATCAATCTATCGTTGAAGCAATCCTTATAACTCTGTTTATTCTTCTTAACACAGCCTATATCGTAAAATATTCCTAGCTTAGTCTTTGAAAGTATTGTTTTTGGTGATTCTTCAAATAAATAGCTCCTTTTTTGCTCCATCACTTTTGCTTTCCATAACTCTTCAGGCACAAGCTCTAACATCTTTACTCCTACATCGTTTCTGACATATACTACGTTATTCCCGCTTATTCGGCTCCCCCTAAACCCTCTTACTGTGTTTCGTCCTCCTATACCTATTTGATTGCTTCCATACAAATCATCAAAACTATACTGCGAATTAACTGCCACTGTATATTGCAATGGAAGCCTTTTGCGCTTAAGCTCTTTGTCCCTGGTAAGCAACGGTATATTTACTTTCGTATTAAAACATAAATATAGGTTTATTAAATCGTACTCAAACTTTTCAACCCTATCTTTCTTGCTTTTTTCTTTATGGCTATCTTTGTCATTTTTTGCTCCAAACCAATTTAACCCTCGTTGATATGTAGGCTTTATTGTAAGTGCGCCGTTCTTTGTATATATCGTATTGTTTATATATACTGACCCGTTGCTTGTCCTGCCTTCTTCTACTCCATTCTTTTTTTCTTCTCCTTCATAATTTTCTTTATCCTCAATCTCTAGCCTAGTTCCTGCATCTAATTTGTATTTATCTCCCTTGTATAACACTCTGTCAATACCATAACTTTGACTTTTTGTCCTTCCTGTTTTAAAATGCTCTTTTTCTGCTTTTCTTTTATCCACTTTATCTATGATGCTACGCTCTTTACTATAGCTCATCGATGTGTCAAACGTCCAATACCCAAGCGGAATCGAAATCCCTCCAGACAAACTCTTATTAAATCTCTTCTTCCCATCGTCATTTTTAAATAAATCTAACATTCCATACCTGTGACAGTCCTCGTAAGAAATTCCAGAATCTTTTTTTGCTTTGTTAAATAGACTGTCGGCAGTTTCTGTGTAATTTATATATATATTGTCGTTAACCGAAAGTAAATTATCCTGGCTTATTTTTAAACCAATAACCTCTTTCCCTGTCGACTTTGACCCGCTGTTACTACAACTTAAATCTAAAAACGTTGTCCTTGAACCTGTATCAACCCCTGCGTTGTCGGCATTTTGATTGTTAATTACTGTTATGTCCGTATAGAAACCCTTTAGACTTTTGTCCTTTGACTTGTCTTCTTTAATTTGAATGCTGTTTGATCGCAGCCTGTTCATTTGGCTTACTCCCTGATCAACCGCCTTCTTGTTAAACACTTTTTGCTTCATAAACGGAAACGCAAAGAAAACCTGCATCCGTTTCCTAAAATCACTAAATTTGTTCTTTGTTGCTTTCTCATTTACTTCTAACTTTGTATTCTCTGTTTTCTTATTTAC
>BNVV01000155.1 GCA_025998355.1 Endomicrobiia bacterium | reverse complement strand
CGGCGTTTTGCTTTCAGACAACAACTCATCTTTATCTTCCTTTTCTACTACCCCTTTCTGCGTTGACGTTACTGATTCTTTTGCCTCTGACGACTTATTTTTATCTTCTTTATCTCCATCTGACAGCGTTGCGCCTCCAGGCGACGATTTAACTTCATCTACATCTTTAGGCGTTTCTTCTGACGGCGTTTTGCTTTCAGACAACAACTCATCTTTATCTTCCTTTTCTACTACCCCTTTCTGCGTTGACGTTACTGATTCTTTTGCCTCTGACGACTTATTTTTATCTTCTTTATCTCCATCTGACAGCATTGCGCCTCCAGACGACGATTTAACTTCATCTACATCTTTAGGCGTTTCTTCTGACGACGTTGTGCTTCCAGACGACGACTTATCTTTATCTACAACAACTTTAGGCGTTTTTTCACCAAGCGAAGCCATAGCCTCAACCGCAGGGCTTATTACCATCCCAAATACTAACATTGTCATCACTACTTTTTTTGTTTCTGCTCTTGCTACCTTTTTTAGTGCTGCTGTTACTACGTTTTTTTGCATTCTTCCCTCCAATGGTTTTATCGTTATTTTTGCTTCTGTTTCTTTTTACTGCCTATACATCAAAGCTTCCATGCACCCCCTATTTTTAAACTCTCTACCAAATCACTCCACACTCCTTTTTTACTGTAACTTCTTTCTTTGTCTTACATCTCCCTCCTTTCGTCTTTTTTTCTTTTCTTATTTCTTACTTTTTCCTTAAAATCTTTTTCTTGGAAATTAACATTCAAACGCTTAAATAACAAAATCACAACTATCTGCAAATAACTATTCTTTGTTTTTTATAACATTAAAAATTATTCTTGCTATTTGAAATAGTACAAAATGAGTATTTGTGCGTTTTGGTTTGGTCAACTTGATTTCAAGTAAACTACTCTCTAGATTTGTAACATCTTGGTCTGGCTAACTGCTATCTAGACGGGTACTAAACTTTTTTTACAATTTTGACTAAACTTAAAATCTTTAAAGCTTTACCTACAGACCACTAACTTAGGATCTTTGATACTGGATTTAATTTTTTCTTTAAGTCTTTTATTCTTTGCTTTCAAGTTTTTTTATGATCTTTCTTAAGTTGTATGTACTACATAAAATTTTATCTGTCAAGTCTTTAAGTAGGGTCTTGTAACATATTTTGTAAAATCTCATAACTAATATTTAGACTTGGCTTTTGTTAAGAAGGATTGGATTGTACATATTAAAATTTTGTCCGTCAAATCTTTGTAGGGTCTTGTAACATTACATTGGACTTTTGTCAAACAAAGACAAACGAACTAAACAACAGCAAGCTTTTAATAAACGGTAATTTTTATATATAAAATCATCTTTTTTGAATGTCTTTAAAAACCAATTGTTTTTGTAGGTTTTTGTATTTGTATACTGACCTTGTTTTAGTGCATAAAAAAGTTTTTTGAGAGCTCTGATTAAATTTAAGCAAATTCCATAGACTGTAATCTGGTAGTGCATGCGACAATCAAAAATCAAAAAACTCTCATGCGTTTGTCGTGACCCCCAAGCCCACATAATATAAACATTCCCACATTTATATATAAATGCTATTGCTTACTTCCTTACTTCCACACAAACAATCAGGAGCGTTTTCTCGCAA
>BNVV01000154.1 GCA_025998355.1 Endomicrobiia bacterium | reverse complement strand
AAAAGAAAAGGAAAAAGAAGGTTCTGCAGCTAGCGCAGGTGGGAGTGGAGCTCAGGCTACTACGGAACAAATTGAGAATTTATTGAGAAACAATGATGAGTTGAGAACTGCGGCGACTAAAGCTGAGGAAAAAGCTCAGAGGTTGGAAGAAGAAAAGCAGGCTTGGGAAGAAGAAAAGCAGATGCTACAGACTGGGGAACAGCAGAGAACACAACAGGCAGTTGATGCTGCAGTTGCTGCTGCAGTTGCTGCTGAAAAGCAGAAAAATGCTGACCTCGCTGCCCGACTTGCTGCCGCTGGTATTGCGACGGAATAAGGAACACAAGGCCAAGCAGATTTAACAGATGTACCAGAAAACAACGGCAATTAGTCCAAAGATAAGTAAAAGACTTTAAAAAACAACTTTCTTGTGCGCCATCGGTTAGAGCAATATAGAACGATAGGCGCGCAAGCAAGAGTAAGACAATAGATAATGATGGTAATGCATTAGCTTAATGTAGTTTAGCCAAACCATTTGAATGCACTATTTTTGCAGCTTAAGTGGTCAGTGTACTTCTCCACACGTCTTTCTATTTTTATGGTACAATTTAGCATGACCACATAGAAAACAAAGGATGAAATAATGATGAAAAAAGCGACAGGGTTAATAACGATAATATTAGGATTGATAATAAGTTCCTGCGATAAAAAGAACGCTTCCCTTGTAAACAGAAGAGTTGCTACCCATGAGAAAATAGAAAAGACAGAAGAAGCACAAACAACTAAAGCAAAGAAAGAAGAAAGATTAACAGTAACACCGCTCAAGTCAGATCAAGTATCAGAACCAACAAAAGACAAAGACCCAGATCCAATACCAGAACCAGTCACAAATCCATCATCAGTCACAAAACCAGATTCCAAGACAGAGCTTGCAGTAAAGTTAGTTGATTATATTACGCCAGCAGAACCAGAAACAATGCCGGAGCTGTCACTAACACTAGAGGCTCTAGAGGCAAATGCAGAGTGTTGGCAGACATATAGAGATTTGGAAAAATTGTCTGACAAAGATAAGGCTATAAAGGCACAGGTAGAAAAGAAGAGAAATGATGAAGATGACAAAGAAGAAGATGACGATGAAGACGAAGAATATAAACTAGGAAATTTCGAGGATTTTGAAAGGTTGTTGGAAGAAATGGATGACGAGGAAGCAGAGAGGAGCAAGATGGAGAAACAAATGAAGGAATCAGAGGCGCTGCAAAGGGACAGACTTAGCAAAGAGGAACAGATGAGAAGCTTTGAGCTTGCTGCTATGAAAAAAGCAGAGGCAGATAAGAAAGCAAAACTAGAGGCAGCAAAAGAAGAGCATAGAGCAAAGCTAAAAGAACGGGGATCAGAGAAAAGAGCGAAAAGAATAAATCTAAAGGCAGAAGTAGAAAAGAGAGCATATGATGGTAGTGGTTTTGAAAAATTGTTTAACGAAGATAAGATAGTGGCGACAGAGGATATTAAAGAAAATAGAGAAAGAAGCAAAGCACAAAGACAAATGAAGGAAGCAGAGGAGTTGCAAAGGGATAGAGCTAACAAAGAGGAACAGATGAGAAGCTTTGAGCTTGCTGCTATGCAAAAAGCAGAGGCAGAGCAGAAAACAAGACTAGAGGAGCGGGCAAAGATATGGGCTGATTATTTGGCTGAGTGTCATGCTTGT
>BNVV01000153.1 GCA_025998355.1 Endomicrobiia bacterium | reverse complement strand
TGTGTTAGCTGATGCCGAAAAAGCGCAGGATGGGGCTGAAAGGGTCGCAATGACCGATGAAAATGCTGCATGGTATTGGCGTTACGCACAACATGCTTGGTTTGAGCTCGAGAAAGTTGCTAAAGCTAAGGCTGAGAAGGCTGAAGCTAAGGTTAATGAGGCTGAAGCTAGGGCCAAGGACCAAGAGAAGGCTAAAGCTAAGGTTAATGAGGCTGAAGTAAGATATGATTGATTATAAGATAGTGGAAAACAAGATTGGCATGGTAAATAGTTCAGCATGATAAATAAAAAACCTGCCTGTAAGAATCATGGGTTTTTAGACAGGCCTATTAGGAGAACTATTGCAAGAGAAGTAAAAGCTCTGGGCAGAAAAAGGAAAGTAATCATGAAACTAAAAACAATATTAAGCGCATTTGTTTTATTTGTTTTCGTCTTGGGTTCGTGCAAAGGTTGTCCTGGTACTACTCGAGAATATGAGTGGTCTCCTCATGTTAGAAGAGCCCTAACAGCGGAAGCTGAGGCCAAAGCAGCGCAGACTAAGGCTGAAAGTGTCGCGCTAACCGATGAAAATGCTGCAAGGTATTGGTATGACGCACGTGATGCCTGGCTTAAGGTCAAGAGAGCTCGGAACGAGTTTAAGAATGAGCTTCTTAGGATGGCTAAAGAAGCTGAAGCTGAAGCTGAGTGGATCGACAACGGTGGGCGTTTGATCAAGAGAGAAACGGATAGATCGGCGATGTCATATCGGCTTGGCGCCGAAAGTCGTCGGAAGGATGCTGAGTCTGAGGACGAGAAGGTAGCTAAAGCTGAAGCTAAGGCTAATGAGGCTGAAGCTAGGGCTAATTAAATGAGGCTGGCTGGAAGTATCCAGAATTAAGAATGGTTAGAAAAAACTGAGGCTAAGGAGATTGAAAAAGCTAAAAGTTTGAAGAAGGCAGCTGACTGAAGTGGAGATGGTAGAGCAGTGCAAGCAACAGATTCAAAGTAGCTCAAAGTGACCTTCAAACATTAGCTTTTTAGGCAGATAAATTGCAAACATGGTCTGTCTAAAAACTCTTATCAAGCAAAACCACTGTTGCGTGGTGGCAGAGTCAGATGTTATCGATAGCAGTTGAGCAGTTAGGGGTGGCGTAACAAGCGCAGGCTGGTCTGATGAAGCAATACCCCTCCTTGAAAACGAAGCGAATGTGCTTTGCTTGAGAAAGTGTATAAGTTTTTATGGTTGCTGCGAGGTGTTTGGGGTAGATAATTGATAGAAATGATTGCAGGGTTGCAAAACAGATTGCAGTATTTTACAGACAAACAGCGTTAAATGTCATTCTGGCAAAAAAGATCCTTTCCTGTGCAAAAGCACAAGGAAGCTCCCGCAAAAGCTGTTAACGACGTTAAGGAGTCGATAGTAAAATATATCGAGCTATATGACGAGTTATGATTTCTATAAATTTTGTCTGTTTTGTTTGGTGAATATTTCAAAATATTGTTTCTTGCAAAGCAGTCAAAATTTTCTCGAAAATGCAAGCAACGCAACATACTAAGTGCGGAAGTTATTTGATCATAATCATAAGGGGAAAATTAAAATGGCGAAAGAAAAATTTGACAGAAGTAAACCACACGTAAACATAGGGACAATAGGACACGTGGACCACGGTAAGACGACGTTAACGGCGGCGATTACAAAGGTATTGGGAGAT
>BNVV01000152.1 GCA_025998355.1 Endomicrobiia bacterium | reverse complement strand
AATAAATTCTCCGTCAAATCCTACGGGCGTTACATATTCTGCCCAAGAACTTAAAGAGATTGCTAAAGTGTGCGTAAAGAACAAAATATTTATAATTTCAGATGATATATACGAAAAACTTGTGTACGATAATTTTAAATTTACTTCTATTGTCCAAGTTGCTCCTGAAGCAAGAGATTTTACCGTTGTGATAAACGGTGTTTCAAAAGCGTACGCAATGACAGGCTGGAGGCTAGGTTACGCGGCAGGGCCTAAAGACATTATTTCAGCAATGTCAAAAGTACAAAGCCAGTCTACTTCCAATGCTTCTTCAATCTCAATCAAAGCTGCAGTGGAAGCATTAAACGGAACACAAGAATGTGTTGAATTTATGAGAAAAGAGTTTGAGAAAAGAAGAGATTATATTGTCGGAAGATTAAATAAAATAGATGGCATAACATGCAGAAAACCTGAAGGCGCGTTTTATGTTTTTCCTAACATTAAAACATTCCTCGGAAAAAATTTTAATGGCAAAACAATTAACACGGATATCGAATTCACGAATTTTTTGCTTGATAGAGCAAAAATTGCCGTTGTTGGCGGGTCGGCTTTCGGGGCCGAAGGATATATGAGGCTTTCTTACGCAACTTCCATTGAAAATATTCAATCCGGTATGGACAGACTAGAAACTGCTTTAAAATAAAAACAGATACAGAAATGACGAAGAAATTTTTGTTTTATCGAGAACAATAAAACGAAAACTCATCTTGCTATTACAGGAAATCACGCGATTTAAAAGACATTAAAGAGTAAACCTAAATAACAAAGCAATCAAATGTTGTGTTTTAATTCGCTTGTCTTTGTTTTTGTAAAAGTCTAGTTATGTTGTAAGATTTTGCAACAAGTTGAAAAAACGCATACAATTTAGTATTAATATAAATGCATGTTACAAATCTGCAACTTCTAAAAGTTTAAATTAAACAGGAGGAAAAATCATGAAAAAAGCAAAAACCAGAAGAAGCAGACCGTGCGTGAAAAATGTATTAGCAATAATAGCAATGTTTACTTGCACTAACATTTGTTTGGGAGAGCATACAATAACGATTAACTCCGCTCTTGTTCCTGTTATTCGTAATGGAAAGAGAGTTGTCCCTGATGTCGCTGGTAATTCTGATAAACCGAATGGAACCTCAAATGATGCTGGCATATTTCCCCTAGACCCAAACAATAATACTTTAATTATCAAGGAAGGAGCAAGAGTTGGTGAGGCAAGTGGCGCTCGTATTGATGATGGTAGGACTTTTGCATCAATGACAGGCAACAAAATTATTGTAAACGGAGGCGATTTTAATAAAAAAGACATTAATGGCGCCTGTTCTTCTGCCACAAGAGGGGATGTTGATGTTAATGATAATACAGTTGAAATTAATGCAGGAGAGAGGATAGAGGATGTTTTTGGCGGATATACAAGAAATGGAACAGCTTCTGATAATAAAGTATTTATAAAAAACGAATTGACAATTGGCGGAGATGTCTGTGGCAGTTATGTTTTCGGTAACGGAAACGCAGAAAAGAATGAGGTTACAACCACCAGCGCAACTGTTGCCGGACAGGTTTTTGGCGGTTATGCTAACGGAAAAGGAAACGCAGAAAATAATAAAGTTACAATTGATGGCGGAAAGATCGGAGGATATGTTTGTGGCGGTTGTGTTGGCGGTAACGGAAACGCAGAAAATAATAAAGTTATAATTAATGGCGGAAGGATTG
>BNVV01000151.1 GCA_025998355.1 Endomicrobiia bacterium | reverse complement strand
ATGCCTCCGTTAATGTCTTTTGCAAGTATTTTTATTGTTTCAAGTGTCTGTGCTTTTGCGTCACCTGTTGCCTGTATGGTTTGATGTGTTGTTTGGCTCCTGCGAAAAACCTGGTCTACGGGAATTATATATAATTTTAACCCTGTTGCTTTGTCTTTCATGTCGCTTACAATTTGGCTATGTTGTTTTATTCTATTGTCTAGTGCATTTATGACAATTTTAGAATACAATGGTTTGTTTGTATGCATCTTTTGCCTTGCATCTATGATGTTTGCACTAAAGATCTCTATACCATCTACGCAAAAAGGATCTGGCATTATCGGTGTTATAACTTCATCACTAGCAGTAACTACTTCTCTTTCAAAAGTTCCAAAAGAGGGTGATAAGTCAATGACTGCATATTTATAACCAAATCCCAAAAGATCACTTATCACGTCCTGCATGCAAAAAGGTTCTGATGGAGCTACCTGCTCTATAAAAACTTTTAATTGTCCACCTAGTCCTGCACTTGGCAAAAGAAAAAGCCCTTGAGTTTGTGTTTTTATTACTGCGTTATCTAAAGGGTATTTTTTAAATAATACGCCAGCAAGTTCGCTTCCAAGCGTTTGTGAGCCTATCCACGTGCTAGCATTACCTTGAGGGTCTGCGTCAATTAAAACCGTGTCTCCGTAAGTGCTAAGCTCGGCGGCCAAAGTAACGGCAAGACTTGTTTTACCAGTACCACCTTTTTGTAAACTAATTGCTATGGTTTTCAATGCTTAAATACCCCCCCCTTACTAATTTCCAACTGTAACTGTTTGTCATTATAATCACCAATAGCTACATGTCAACAACTTTGTAGCTATATGGTAGCTTTTAGTTAAGTTTTCTGCAAGCTTTTCAACTATTTGTCATTATAATCACTTCACAGCTACATGTCAATAACTTTGTGGCTGTATGGTAGCTTTTGCTTGAGTTTTGTGCAAGTTCTTCAACTGGTTTGTTGTTATAATCACCAATAGCTACATGTCAATAATATTACAGCTATATGATAGCTTATGAGTATTTTAACATCTTAATTCATCTAGATCTCCTTAAAATTTAATGTATCTTCATCCATTCCATCTGACCTGCCTGCTTTCTTTTTCTGTTTTATAGTACTTCCATTGTACTTTTATATGTTAATTATCAAGAGGTCTATTATTTCATCCTTTGTTTTCTATGTGGTCATGCTAAATTGTACCCGTAGTGTAGTTTAAAGATGTGGATTTCTTGTTATTTTTTGAAATGTTATCAATTTGTCGGTTTGTTGGTAGTCTGAATGTCTCTCTTTCTGTATCTACTCTCTCGCTCTGCCTTACTTTCTTTATTTCTCAGTATCTCTACTAGTTGCTCTCTTCTTCTTGCTCTCTCTTCTTTTAATCTTACCTTTTCCTCTAGCCGTTCTAAGTTCACCAGCTTTCTACCCAGCTCCTTCATCTTCTCGAGATCTATCGCGACTTGCTCGATTCTTCGCTTTTCCTCCTGTTCACACTTGTACCAATAATCAGCATCTTTCTGTGCCTCTATCGGATTTTTAGCATAATAACTAACTAATACGTCTACGTCCTGACACCCAGCTAAATAATCAGCCCATATCTTTGCCCGCTCCTCTAGCCTTGCTTTCTGCTCTGCCTCTGCTTTTTGCATAGCAGCAAGCTCAAAGCTTCTCATCTGTTCCTCTTTGTTAGCTCTATCCCTTTGCAACTCCTCTGCTTCCTTCATTTGTCTTTGTGCTTTGCTTCTTTCT
>BNVV01000150.1 GCA_025998355.1 Endomicrobiia bacterium | reverse complement strand
CAGAGCCAAACCCAAAAGAAAGCCCAGCAGCAAAGCCAGTAGAGTCAGTCAGAAAGCCAACACCAGCTTCAGTGCCAGAACCAGACGAAGACCCAACACCAGAGCCAGCACAAGAGCAAGGTCCAGAACAACCAGACCAAAACGAGAGCTCAGTGAAAGAAATAGTGACAAATAGTGCAATAGTAGTAGTTGACCACGATATCAGGAGTGTTTCTACACTAGCACAATCTGAAGCATCATCACCACTGTCACAAGTACAAGTTATAGACAGTGCAGTGGTAGTAGATGACCACGACATCAGGAGTGTTTCTACACTAGCACAATCTGAAGCATCACCATCACAAGGTAATAACAAAGCACCATCATCACAAAATAATAGCGTTGCACCACCACAAAATAATGCCACCGACGCTGAAAAAAAAGCAATGTTGGAAATCGAAGAAGAAGATTTTGGGGAAGATATCGGTCATATAGTATACAAGAATAGTCATTATTATTACGAAGGTCATGATAATGGATCGACACATAGCAACTGTGGGCTATATGCGATGAAGAGACTGCTCTTTGTCTTAGGTAAACATGGTATCGTTGACAAAGACTTGTGGTATAGATATACCGATAGCGAATTAAGAGAGATGGACTTGCCTACACATCAAATAAATCAAAACGTAATGCTATATGATACTGTTCTTAAAACATTGATGGAGGATCTTGGTGTTCCTGCTGAGTACCGTGAAATATATAGGGATGGCGTTAAAATACCAGAGGCAATAAGTCTTAGCGAGATCGTAGCCCGGCGTACCGAAGTGTATGAGCAGGCAAAGCGTGATTTGGAAGATTTTAATACAAAAGGAGAAGTGTTATTTGAAACAAAAGACGATCTAGAAGAAGCAGTAAGAACCGCAAGAGAAAACAAAGAGTGGGCCGAGAGACGCAAGGGAGAACACGAAGGTAGAATAAATGAAATACTAGGTGTTAGTTCGACCAAGGCTCGTGGGGCTCATGTGGATGCTTCGATTCTTAACCTTACTGCTAACCTTCAGGCTGAGTGTGATATTCATAAGAATCATATTAGGCATCTTAGATATGCGCTTGCTAAAGATAAGTATGAAGATAGGCTTGAAATACTTAGGATAATTCATAAAGATGAGCTGCTTACTAAAGATGAGATACTTGAGACAATGCATAAACTTGAGTGGGAACTTGTTGGTATTGAGAACAATATTGAGGCTATCAATAAGACTGCCGTTGATAATGAATGTATTAAATTAAATCAGCCGCGTGTATATGCAGGATCTGATAGTGAGAAGATAATTAAAAAACAAGAGGACCTCCAGGTTAGACAATTGACCGATATATATAAGTAGCGTGGGACATGTAAATAGTATAAATAAAAGTGCGATAGAGATAGACGTCAAGTGCTAGAAAAATCAGTGTAAGATGTTAAAGATAAAACAGACAAGAGGAGCAAGGATAATGAATTTAAGACGTTCATTATCATTGAGCTCCTCTTTCTTTGCCAAATATGATATGATTCCTTTTTCGATGTCGTTTTACATGGCATGATATGATGCAGAAACTTGACATAGCCGCAGAAAAGCTATAGAACGCCTCTTACAAATAGGCATACTACATCAGACCTCTTGCACAACTTGAGTATTAAATTTTAGAATTACAAATACCTGCAACCCAAGTTAAATCGCAGTCCAAAGGGTCTTTTGCGGTCTATATTGTCTCTTTGCCGCTCATCTACTTCCTTCATTTGTTTCTCCGCCTTGCTTCTTTCTGCTTCCTCTTCCT
>BNVV01000149.1 GCA_025998355.1 Endomicrobiia bacterium | reverse complement strand
CCAGTAAAGCCGACGGCAGACACTGAACATGTACATGAACCCGACCCAGACATAGACCCAGTGGCAGAAACACTGACAGAACCTAAAGCAGCAGAAGAAAGTCCATTGGAAAACAAACCAGTGCCTCCATCAGCGCCAGCAGAAGATGCACCAGCATCAATGCCGGAGCATACAATGGAAGATTATTTTCGGGAGTTCCTGGAAAATCATGGTGGTTTGTCATGGCTGAAAGAGCCTGACGGACGCAAGTGGCTGAAAGAGCTTGCTGGCGGACGCGTGTGGCTGAAATCGCCTGATGGGTGGGAGTGGCTGAAATCGCCTGACGGACGCAAGTGGCTGAAAGAGCCTAATGACGGGTGGGAGTGGCTGGGAGATCCTACTGGCGGACACGAGTGGCTAAGAACGTTTTACGGAAAGGTGTGGCTGAAAGAGCCTAATGGCGGACACAAGTGGCTGGAAGAGCCTAATGGCGGACGCAAGTGGCTGTATTATTGTAATAGCGGACGTGCGTGGCTGAAAGAGCCTGACGGACGTGCGTGGCTGAGAGAGCCTACTGGCGGACACAAGTGGCTGCAGTATTCTACCGGACGATTGTGGCTGTATGAGCCTGCTCACGGGTGGGAGTGGCTGAAAGAGCCTGGCGGACGTGCGTGGCTGAACGAGCCTGACGGAAAGGCGTGGCTGAAAGAGCATGGCGGACGTGAGTGGCTGAAAGATTCTGATGGCGGACACAAGTGGCTGTATTATTGTAATAGCGGACGTGCGTGGCTGAAAGAGCCTGACGGACGTGAGTGGCTGAAAGAGCCTACTGGCGGACACAAGTGGCTGTGGAATACTACCGGACAATTGTGGCTGTGTAGGCCTACTGACGGGTGGGAGTGGCTGGAAGAGCCTAATGGCGGACGTGCGTGGCTGAGAACGCTTGGCGTAGGCGTAGATCGTTGGTTGGGAATTGTTGAGTATGGAGAAAATCCTGATAGCGACGGATACATTTGGCTAAGATCGCCTGACGGAAGGGCGTGGCTGAGAGAGCCTGATGGCGGACACAGGTGGCTGGAAACGTCTAACGGAGAGAGCTGGCGTGCAACGCCTGAGGGAAGGGAGTGGGAGAGATCGCCTGACGGAAAGGCGTGGCGGGAATCGCGTCGTCATGGCAGATCGAATTACAACTGGAGCGAAAGCGGCGAAGCAAAGAGTATCCCTAAGCATATCTCTGAGCGTGAGATACTAGAAAATAAGAAAGTTATAGAAATACTTAATAAAGCTGGGAAAACTACTTTACGTGAACTGACTCGTGAAGATGTTAACAAGGCTTATTATCATCTGTCTAAGAAATATCATCCTGATAAACAAGCCAACAAAAGCGATGAAGAAAAAGAAAGAGCACTTGAGGATATGAAAGAACTTAATAATGCTAATGCGATGTTGAACCAATATTTAAAAGATAGAGTCGTCGTTGATTAGGTATTAATGTCTAGGGTTACAGGTGGAAAGTAAGAGGTAAGTAGATTATATATAAACATTGAGATCTTTATATAATTAAAGCTATAGGGTACGTTTGTAAAGTTTTATTAATACTATATTGCTTGATGTCAGTCGTAGGTTGTTAATTTGAATATCTGCTAAAATAAATATTGGGACTGATATAATGTAATATAATAGTTTTTTCAAAGCGTTCATTTTTCTGCTTTTTTGAATACGTGTTAGATTTTCCCAGCGTATTAAAGTAGACAGTTAGTGTTGTAATAATCAAATATGAAATAACGCAAAAAGACAAAAGCATAAGAAAGTTTGTATGTATAATAATT
>BNVV01000148.1 GCA_025998355.1 Endomicrobiia bacterium | reverse complement strand
AGCTCCTTTTTCTTTGCCACTAGCTACTTCTTTTTCTTGTCCTTTTTCTTCGCCTTTTCCTTTTTTATCTTCTTTTTTGTCTTCGCCTTCGCCTTGTCCTTTATCTTGTCCTTCGCCTTTATTGTTGTTGTTATTATTATTGTTGTTGTTGCCGTTGCCACCACCTGCTCCTGCTCCACCACCTGCTGGTGCTCCTGCTCCACCGCCTGCTCCTGCTCCACCGCCTGCTCCTGCTCCACCACCTGCTCCACCACCTGCTGGTGCTCCTGCTCCACCGTCTGCTCCTGCTCCACCACCTGCTCCTGCTCCACCGCCTGCTCCACCGTCTGCTCCTGCTCCACCGCCTGCTCCTGCTCCACCGCCTGCTCCTGCTCCACCACCTGCTCCACCACCTGCTGGTGCTCCTGCTCCACCGCCTGCTGGTGCTCCTGCTCCGCCACCTGCTCCTGCTCCACCGCCTGCTCCACCACCTGCTCCACCGTCTACTCCACCACCTGCTCCACCGTCTACTCCACCACCTGCTCCACCACCTGCTCCACCGCCTGCTGGTGCTACTACATCCTTAGGTGCTGATGCTGGGCTGGTTGTTGAGGTATTTGTTGAGGCAGCTAGTGAGCAGCTATTTGTTGAGGTATATGTTGAGCTAGTTAGTGTTGGGCTAGCTGGTGTTGAGCTATCTGGTGTTAGGCTAGCTGATGATGTTGAGCTAAATGATGATGGCACACTACTTCTTGAAGACGTACTAGGTAGTGATGACGACAAGGATGATGAGCTACTTGACGGGCTCGATGAAGAACTGCTTGAACTAACTGCTAAGTCTTGACCTTTTTTGAATTCGTCGACTGAGCGAGGGAGGCCTTCGATTTGGGTGTTATAGGCATTTTGAGCGGCGGCGGGTTCGGTGTCGGAAATGTCGACGTGGTGGTCGGCGCTGATGGATTCTTTGTAGGCGCTGATAAAAGAGTTTCGAATGGTCTCGGTGGCGTCGGCGGCTAAGCCGGCGACTTCGCAAGCGACTTTGCTTAATTTGCCGTATTTGGCGATGGCAGCATAGTAGTCTGCGTTGGCGGCGACAACGTCGGTGGCATTGTTAGCTTTGTTTTTGGCATCGGCGTTGATGACGTTGAAGTCGATGTTGAGTTTGCGCCTTTCGGTGAGGGCGAGTTTGGCGTCGGAAATTATGCGATTATCGGCAGCAGAGTATTCGGCCTCTAAAGCATTGGCGTAAGCAACGTTGAGTTTGCCGAAAGTAGCGTCGATGGCGTTGGCGGCGTCACGGATGACGCAAGCGGTAGCGTCGGCGGCGTCGCGGGCTCTGTTGACGAGATAGTTGATGGCGTCAACATCGGCGGCGGTGCGGGTGGCGCCGTTGAGGGTGTTGACTTCCTTGGCGTATTCAAGAGCGCTGGTGTAGACGTTAAGGGCGCGTAAGGCGGAGATGGTGGCGGAGTCGGTGGCAGTGGGGTCGAAGGTGGAGAGACCGTCAAAAGGTAAAGATGATGATGAGCTTGACGAGGAGGAGGAACTTGAAGCTAAACTTCCGTCTTTTGACGACAGCACTGCTTCTGCTGGCGATACGGCGCCACTAACTACACTAAATGCAACAAGTATACTTAATATTGTTTTAAGTTGCGTTGCGTAAAGACTAGTTTTGAAAAGGTAGGATAACTTAGACTTTTTTTGCTTGAGGTAGCTCGGTTGGTAGAGCGCAGGTCCAAAAGATCTGATGTTGGCAGTTCGGTTCTGCCCCTTAAGCGTTTGTAGCATATTTTGAAGTACTGACAAGATAACAATTTTAGTAGCTTTTGTCGATCATAGACATCGATGGTTTAGAGCTAACAACT
>BNVV01000147.1 GCA_025998355.1 Endomicrobiia bacterium | reverse complement strand
CGCTTAAACTTCCGCTTTCTTACTTTTGTTATTGTCGTTGTCTTTGTTACTTCCTTTGCTGATTCATATGCACAATCTATGCTTGCTTGATTATTTTGACCTTTGGTATAAATTACAGAAATCACAAAAACAGTGGAACTACTTGCTTTCAAGAATTTTTGTCAATGCTGTTTTGGCGCCAGAATGCCCTTGTTCCGCTGCTTTTTTATACCAGTTAATCGCTTCTTTGTAATCTTGTTTTACTCCTTTTCCGTCGCGATACATCACACCCAAGTTATATTGAGCTGGGGCAAATCCTTGTTCTGCTGACTTTTTAAACCAGTTAATCGCTTCTTTATAGTCTTGTTTTACTCCGTATCCGTTGGCATACATCGCACCCAAGTTATATTGAGCTTTAGCAAATCCTCGTTCCGCTGACTTTTTATACCAGTTAAATGCTTCTTTGTAATCTTGTTTTACTCCTAATCCTGTGTAATACATCCAACCCAAGTAACATTGAGCGTCAACATCTTTTTGTTCTGCTGCTTTTTTAAGCCAGTTAAATGCTTCTTTGTAATCTTGTTTTACTCCTAATCCTGTGTAATACATCCAACCCAAGTAACATTGAGCGTCAACATCTTCTTGTTTTGCTGCTTTTTTAAGCCAGTTAAATGCTTCTTTGTAATCTTGTTTTACTCCTTTTCCGTCGCGATACATCACACCCAAGTTGTATTGAGCTGGGGCAAATCCTTGTTCTGCTGACTTTTTAAACCAGTTAATCGCTTCTTTGTAATCTTGTTTTACTCCTTTACCTTCGTGATACATCACACCCAAGTTATATTGAGCTTTAGCATCTCCTTGTTCTGCTGACTTTTTAAACCAGTTAATCGCTTCTTTGTAATCTTGTTTTACTCCTTTTCCGTAGCGATACATCACACCCAAGTTATATTGAGCTGGGGCAAATCCTTGTTCTGCTGACTTTTTAAACCAGTTAATCGCTTCTTTGTAATCTTGTTTTACTCCTAGCCCATTGAGATACATCGCACCCAAGTTATTTTGGGCATCGGCATCTCCTTGTTCTGCTGACTTTTTAAACCAGTTAATTGCTTCTTTGTAATCTTGTTTTACTCCTTTACCTTCGTAATACATCACACCCAAGTTGTATTGAGCTGGGGCAAATCCTTGTTCTGCTGACTTTTTAAACCAGTTAAATGCTTCTTTGTAATCTCGTTTTACTCCTTCTCCTTTGAGATACATCAAACCCAAGTTGTATTGAGCCCCGGCATCTCCTTGTTCTGCTGCTTTTTTAAGCCAGTTAATCGCTTCTTTGTAATCTTGTTTTACTCCGTATCTGTTGCCATACATCCAACCCAAGTTACATTGAGCTTTGGTATTTCCTTGTTCTGCTGACTTTTTAAACCAGTTAAATGCTTCTTTGTAATCTTGTTTTACTCCTTTACCGTCGCGGTACAACACACCCAAGTTATTTTGAGCTGGGGCATATCCTTGTTCCGCTGACTTCTTAAACCAGTTAAATGCTTCTTTGTAATCTTGTTTTACTCCTTTACCTTTGCCATACATCACACCCAAGTTGTTTTGAGCTGGGGCATATCCTTGTTCTGCTGACTTTTTATACCAGTTAGATGCTTCTTTGTAATCTTGTTTTACTCCTTTACCTTCGTAATACATCACACCCAAGTTGTATTGAGCTGGGGCATATCCTTGTTCTGCTGACTTTTTAAACCAGTTAAATGCTTCTTTGTAATCTTGTTTTACTCCTTTACCTTCGTGATACAACACACCCAAGCTAAATTGAGCTTTAGCATTTCCTTGTTCTGCTGACTTTTTAAAACAGTTAAATGCTTTTTTGTAATCTTG
>BNVV01000146.1 GCA_025998355.1 Endomicrobiia bacterium | reverse complement strand
GCTAGCGACGCCATATCTTGAGAATATCTATATTGATGAGATTTAATTAAAAACAATTTTAGGCCATTTTGTAAATCCGCCTGTGCTGCTTTTTCCTGTGCTTCCCGAGTTTCTTCCTGTGCCTGCGCTCCCCACTGCTTTAACTCTGCGTTTTCCTTTTCAGTGTTGGCCAGCTGATGCGTCACCTTCTCCGTCTTCTGTCTAACAAGCTCATCCTCATATAACTTACGCTTCTCTTGTGCTTTTGCTTTAGCCTCAGCTTCCTTCCCCTGCGATCTTACAATTCTATCAAAACACTCTCTTGTATTCTTATTCAACCTGGAAATTATTTGCTCAGCATCACTAACAGCACTCAACCCCTTGACTTGATCCTCGATCTTATCTGCCAGATCAGATTTCTTATGAAGTCTATCTACCTCGGCCTTTGTAACATCATACTTATTCTTCGTATCAATAATCTTATCGTTTATAGCCTTAGACTGCACACGGTATTCTACTGCCCCCATGAGATATTTTACCTGCTCCTTATGCTCTTCCTCACACTTTTCCAACTCCTTATTTTCCTCGTCCTTTAACTTTTTTAATCTCAACGCATTAGCGCCTTTGTCAATCTGCTCCTTATCCTCAGGTGTAAACCTGTCAAGCACACTTGCCAACAGTTTATTGTTCTTGGTCTGTTGGGCCTGCTTGTCTGCTTCATCCTTTTGTTTAATAGCATCTACATCTGCAATCATATCCTTGATCATAACCTTCCTAGGATCCAATTGCTTAAAATACTTCTCTGTTTTAGCTGTCTCTACCCTGTTCTTAACCCTAAGCTTTTTGGCAGCATCAGCTTTTGCCACAGCCTCAATTAACTGATTACGATAAACCTTTTCAGTATTCTCAGCTTCAGTTGCTTCCGCAACTAACACCACATGAACTATCTCATTAGATTCAGCATTATCTTGAGCATTTTTTAGAGCCGTAGCTTTCTCTTTGGCATCAGCTTCAGACACTTCCTCTTCTGTCAACGCCAACCTTTCCAACTCATCGTTCCCAGCCCTAATGTCCTCCTCAACTTCCTCGACCTTATTCATCCTGTCTTGAGTATGCGCATGTTTAATCACAACACTGCCAAGACAATCCTCACGCTCCATACTAGCCTGCTCACTTTCCAAGGCTACCTTCTTGGTTTGCTCATGCTCCTTACCCATCTGATAATCAGAAACTTTTTGTATTAGCCCTTCTGTTGTACTAAGACTATTCATCAAACCAGCCTTAGATCTATTTAGCCCATCGTATTGCTTCTGCTCTTTTAACTTCTTCTGCTCTTTTTGTTCCTTTATATGAGCTTGCTTAGTCTCATTATCACTCTCAGCCCTAATCTCAATTAACTTGCTTAAAAGCCCTTCACGAGCTACCGTCGTAGCGTGCTTGTGTTCCTCGTACGCATTTTCAGCCTGTTGTGTTGCCTGCAAAGCATTATTTTGCACCGCTCTTTCGTTGGCATCAGCCTTGTCAACATCTGCATTTGCTTCTGCCAACTCTGACTTTAACACCATTAAGTCTTCATTCTTTTTTGTTTTAGTATCAGCCAATGTTTCATAATTGGAAGGATGAAACTCGTTAAACTGCCGCAATTGTTCAGTCTTCTCAAGAGTTGCAGCCTTAACTGTTTCTAACTCATTACTGCTGTCCTGGAACTTTTTAACAGCACCTTTAAAACCAACATTATTTTCATTTACCTTTAACTTCTTCAACTTCTCAACTGCCAATTGCTGAACCTCAATGTTACGAATAATGCCCTCTTCTTTTGTTTTGGCCTCCGTGAGTTCCACGTTAATCTTAGCACGCTTAATATCGTCATTCTCGGCTTCC
>BNVV01000145.1 GCA_025998355.1 Endomicrobiia bacterium | reverse complement strand
CAGATATAAAAAACGAAAAGCAAGAAGGACATAATGGTGGAAATTTGTCAGCAACAGCATTAGCAGAGCCACTAATGTTTCCACCTTCAAGTAAAGAGGAAGAAGAACAGAAAGAAGAACAGAATGAAGAACAGAAAGAAAAAGCAAGTAAAGAGCAAGAACCGCAAGAAAAACAGAATAGTGAAAATTGGTCAGCAACAGCATTAGCAGAGCCACTAATGTTCCCACCTTCAAGTATAGAGGAAGAAGAACAGAAAGAAGAACAGAATGAAGAACAGAAAGAAAAAGCAAGTAAAGAGCAAGAACCGCAAGAAAAACAGAATGGTGAAAATTTGTCAGCAACAGCATTAGCAGAGCCACTAATGTTCCCACCTTCAAGGCTACCGGCGGGTAGCACCCCACAGCCTCCTCTAGCAGTGGTAGCAGGTGTAGACAATCAAAAAAAGCTAGCAGAACCTGACCCAGCCAAAGACCCAGTGGGAGAACCGCCAGAACCAAATGCACAAACACAGAATAGACAGGTACAAGGGGCAGTAGCAGCACAGGGAAATGCACCAGCAGCGCAAGGAGCAACACTAGCAAAGGAAGACGTATCGTTGGTTGCAGAGCCACAGACAGTAAGCCTAGATAAAAAACATGAGAATAAGGATATATCATCTTCATCTCCATCATATCCATCATCTTCTTCTTTGTCAGCATCAGCAACAGCAGTACCAGCCTCCTCGTCAAACTCATCTTCAAGTTCCTCCTCCTCATCAAGTAGCTCGTCAAGCTCATCAACAGAATTTGGATCAATAAATTGGGGAATTAAGAAGCTAAATGAGGATATCGAGAAGAGAAAGACTGAAGTTCAGCGCTTAGCGAAGAGAGTAGAGAACAGGGGTAATGGTCTGCGTCCGGCGAAGGGAGAAGAGTTAGAGGAAACCTCTCTTCAACGTGATAAGGCGTTTAAGAACGAGTCTAGTGAGCTTGAACGAAAACGCACTGAACTTGATCATTTTAATGAGATTTTGAGTGACCCATACTTTTCATCCATTCCTTCCCCTGAAGCTCTGCCAATTCCAACTCCTAGAGCTCTGCCAATTCCAACTCCTAAAGCTCTGCCAATTCCACCATTGTTTAGTCAATACCTTGAACAAAAGACTAAAGAACAGGCAGATTTACAGAGTGGAATTAATGCGAGTCTAGAGAGTTCTGCACAAACTTCATTTTTGTCGTCACCTTATCCATCATCTTCGTCTTCGTTGATTCGTGGATATGCGTCGTATGATGCTCTAGGAGAAGGGCAGGGAGGCGGTAGTGGATGGGTTATTCATTATGATGACAAAGAATTGCAGCGTGGGATTCTGGCTGATATTGATTGCAATCATGGGTCATCTTCTTCTTCAAATTCTTCGATGGTGCCTACACTGAAGAAGTTGGAGGCTAGGGTTACGGAATTGGAGGATAAAGAGGCGGTTTTGTTGCTGGGGGAAGATAATCAGAAGGCTAGTAAATATTCGGATAATCTTAAGGATCTTAAGAAGGTGTGGGAGAAGTTGGACAAGGCTAGGGCTGATGTTAAGAAGTTTAAGGAGCGGGAGCAGGGTAATGCTGAAACATTGTCGCCACCATCATCTCTATCATTTACAGACGATGAAAACGATGAGGTCCATGATGATAGAGAAAAAGAAAAGGACAGAGATGGATCTTCTGAGAAGTGGAAGAATGGAAAGAATAGAGACGAGAAAGGACGCGAGGATGCAGATGATGATGAATCATCATTTTCTTCTTCTTCTTCGTATCTATCACTACAACAACGATACTCTGGGTGCAATGTTCAAGGAGAGAGGGAGAGAAGTGGAGATGAAAAGGAGAAAAATAGACATAGATCAAAAAAACACTCTAGGAGAGAGCGTAGGGATTATTCTGATGATGAATCAT
>BNVV01000144.1 GCA_025998355.1 Endomicrobiia bacterium | reverse complement strand
ACAGTACAACACAAAGCATTAGAAGTTCTTTTATATGGCGGGGCGAGATCCACTGAAACATTTTAAACTGTTTTATTGTAATTGCTAGAGCATGTAAGGAAAGATTAAGACATATTATTTTAAGAGAGTCTTTCACTTCAGTAGATCGTAGCATATTACATGACACGTGGACGAAGGTGTTAGCCACTTGTTTCCCTGACTTAGCAGGCCAAATCAAGATGAAGCAAAAGCCACCTTTTGTAACGTTTCTAAATGGCAGCCAAGTGTGGTTTGCAGGACTCGAGGACAATGACAAAGTGCTTGGAAATGAGTTTTCAACCACACTTGTTAGCGAAGCTTCTGAAGTTGTACTGTTCTCTAATTATATAAAGGTTTTAACAAGACTTGCACAGAAGAAAATGGTTTACGTAAGTTGATGCTTTTGGATGAAAATCCGTACGCTAAAAGTCACTGGACATATAAAAGATTCATCGAGCACCGAGATCCAGGAAGTGGTGAAAAACTAGATGGATTGATATTAGATACACTCAGGACAATGCAGTTAAATCCAGTGGATAACCTACAAAATATAGATCCAGGGCATTTAGCTACACTGACTAGTGGATCACAGCAACACCGTGACAGGTTCTTCTTTGGTATATTCCAAGACACAGTAGAAGGTGGGGTGTATACCCAAGAATTGAATGAAGCAGAAAGAGAAGGTCGTATTGGTACTGTCCTCCCCCATCCAGACTATCCTATAAATGTAGTCTTTGATATCGGCAAATCAGATTATACCTCCATATGGTTTTGTCAGTTCTTAAAAGACAAAGTGCTGTTATTGGATTATTATCAAAGCAATCACATGTCATTGCCTGATTATATTGACGTGATCTTTAAAAAGTTTAAGGCAATTGGCACGATGGTCTTGCCACATGACGCCCTACCTAAAAGCTGGAGCACGGGACGAAGTCACTGGGAGGTAGCATGTGACTACGGTGACAGGCTACATTTTGAGGTAAGAGCATTGTACAAAGTGCTTGCATTACAAGACGGAATAGATGCATGTCGGATGTTATTTAAAAACATGTGGTTTGATGCTGTTAAATGTGCTGATGGACTGGATGTGTTACGTAACTACAGATACGATTACAAAGAGTCACTGGACTTGTATAAAGACAAGCCCTTACATGACAAGTACTCACATGGTGCTGATGCTTTAAGATATGTAAGTGATGCTTATAATGGCAAGTATGTTAATGTACCTGTAAAAAAAGGTCCAGAAAAGACCAATTGGACATTTAATGACTTGCTTGATGAAAATATAGCAGTTTAGGTAAAACTTCTGATTTAAATATAGCAGGTAACATAGCTTGCACCAGCAGAGATGTTTTAATATTTTTGCTTAAAATGAATATGAACTCATAACAAAAAGCAATAAAACTCTTACAACACGTTAAATAGACCTAAGGCCTAGAGCTTTTAGTAATTTGTTAAGGTTGATAATAGTTGTGAAAAAGTTGTAAGGTATGCATGCCAGAGTTTGTACAGGGGCACCAGAAAGTCGGCAGATGCAAGCCAGGGACCAAAGAGAAACGTAAAAGAGCAGCCGAGACACTCTATCGTATGAGTATAGAAGATGGGTTGGTGTGACAATAATCGCTATTATTGTCATTACTTGTCTTGCCGTCATATTAATGATTTTTGTTCCTATCATGATCAAACTAACAACCTCAAGATACAGCAATCATACACAGTAGAAGAAAGTGATGCGTTCTTGTCAAATTATTAAAAGTGTGATATAGTGTCTATCGTTAAGGGTGGCCTAGGGTTTTGATGGGCATTAGTTTCTAGCCCTTGACATTGTTACTATGTTTTTCATTTTTACTTTTTTTACAAGTTTGCCTTGAGCAGGTCGTCCTGACAAGATTTGCACGTTTTACCATAAACGGGTGTACGTGCAATGGAGG
>BNVV01000143.1 GCA_025998355.1 Endomicrobiia bacterium | reverse complement strand
ATCGATTTGATGGCATAGCGGTATCGATTTGATGGCATAGCGGTATCGATTTGATGGCATAGCGGTATCGATTTGATGGCATAGCGGTATCGATTTTCAATATGAAATTAAGTATATCTCTATCTTCTATAATAAACTAAGCTATGCCAAATTGCTAAGAAAACCATAATCATGGCTTAGACCATAATGCAAAAGAGGAAAAATGGAAATCAATAAAATATGGGAAGCAATAACAACAAGAATAAGCAATGAGATTTCTACCGAATTATATGACCTTTGGATAAAGCCATTAAAAGCAAAAAACTTAATAAGAAACAAATTGATCCTGACAATACCAAATGAGATCTTCAAAATAAGATTAGAAGCTGAATTTAAATCAATTATAATAAACACAGCTAAAGACATTACCAACCTAGACATGGAAATACAATATGATATTAATGAACTAGAATTTTCAAACGACACAACAAACATAATCAATGATTATCCACAAAATGCAGAGTACAGAGTAAAACCCACATTTAAACGCAATCCAAACTTCAAAAATCAAAATGAGTGGAATAACGTTATTAGACCAGTAAATCAATCAGCACTCATGAAAATCAAAAAAGAAAACACATTTAAAATGCAAGGGGGTTTCGGGATATCTGGTGTTGCAAGTATTATAAGCTTGACTCATCAATTTTTCACATACCCACAAGACACCAGCAAAACTAAACAAGTTGACTTAACATTAAAGTTTAGCAATGGTAAGTATTTAAAATGCAAACTTCATAGAGGATTAAGAGCATTCAATATAACACCAATCGGACAACTAACGACAACACACGCAAAAATTTTACAAGGGATGATATATATATGGCAACAACAAAAATGTCAATTTATAGGCACTAATGATTTCGCAATAGCAAAGATATCAATCAAAGAACTTGCCGAGAATCTACACTTCGAAAAATATGGAGGTTCAGAATTCAAATTTCTCTATACAAAAATATTGGAACTAAATAATTTTCCATATTTAATATCAAATAATGGAAAAACAGGAATTAGTTTCACATTATTAAATAACATAATCACTTATAGTGATAAAGATAATTATGACAAAACAATTTTAGAAGTTACATTCAGCCCATTTATTTCAAGACAGTTATATAATAGGAATACTTTTTTAAGAGAAACAGACTTCTATAGAATAAAAAATGACATTGCATTTAAATTCATATGGTGTTATGATAAATTGATTATTACTGGCAATCCACTCGAGAAAAAACTTACTGACGTAGCAAAAGATCTAGAAATAAATAATACAAAATCCGGGTTTTTAGTCAGAACTTTTCAAAGGGCAATTCAACAAATAAACAATTACAAACTAAATAATCAATATTACTTAAAGGCAAAATTGATTACAGATAATAAACCTTATAAAATCATTGCTGAACGATATTCAAAAAACAAACAGACTATCACAGCTTAGTTTTTATCACTAGTTGTTTCTTTTAATTAGTTTAAGTAGAGGCTATCAACGCCGTCTATGCTGTTTGTGTGGTTATGGTCAAGCAATTACTATATAACCATTATCTTCAAATAAATCTAAAAGCTTTTATAACCTTCCCCTTTGCCCTGCCCTGCGAGTAGCCTTCACATAAATAAAAGCATTAACTCGTTCTACGAAGTAAAGCTCCTTATATCTTAAGTACAACGACAAATACTAAAGTAGTTTTCTTTTGTATTACTTTTTGTAAGAAAACTAGTTGTTTTCAGTTTCCCAGATGCCTTTTAAAAGCATGAAAAGGCTGCAAATTTAGGCTTTTAAGGTCTATTAGTGTATAAGTAAGATACAGGCCTTAAAAACGATTACATACAGCTTTAGGCTTTAAAGGCTAAAAAAAGCAAAAAAGATGCAAAAAGAAAGGATTATTAAAAGCATCACATGACTTAAATTGCAGTTTCTAC
>BNVV01000142.1 GCA_025998355.1 Endomicrobiia bacterium | reverse complement strand
ACGCTTTAAATTGCCAAATATAGCTTTTCTTATACTTATGGGCGTTACAAAATGATAGTGTATCTTATATGCACTATGCTGTCTGTCTTTCAAGCGTTTCCATAGCCTAATTGTACTACTTTAAGCGGTTTGCGCACAGCAAGCTGCGGGGCAATAGTTTAACGACTATTGTAAACAGTTCCACCTCTTTCAGTGGATTGATTCTTGTTAATCGTGATATTGGGCGCATCAACCCCCGTTACAGTCAAATGTCCTAGTTCTTCTGACTTTCTACGACATTCCTCTGCTTTGCCAGGGTCTTGTACTACTACGTCTTCTCCCCGGCGATAGCTCTGTTCCAAGTATAAATACGCCTCATTCAATCTTTTTTGAAGTTCAGTATTTCCTGCTTGTCCTAATCCTGCTGCTGACTTATCATAATATTCTTCTGCTTTGGTAAAGTCTTTTTGTCCTGCTCCGTTTATTCCGAGGAGATAACTATCCCCCAAGTTGTGATACACCCTACTCAAGTATCCTTGAAGTTCAGCATCTCCTTGTACTAATTTTTCTGCCTTATCATAATATTCTTTTGCTGTGTCAAAGTTTTGTTTTGCTCCGTTTGTTCCGAAGAGATAGCTATGCCCCAAGTTCAAACACGCCCTACCCACCTCTTTTTGAAGTTCAACATCTCCTTGTGCGAATTTTTCTGCCTTATCATAATATTCTTTTGCTGTGTCAAAGTTTTGTCCTGCTCCGTTTTTTTTGAAGAGATAGCTCTCCCCCAAGTTGAAATACGCCCAACTCAACTCTTTTTGAAGTTCAACATCTCCTTCTTGTACGAATTCTCCTGCCTTATCATAATATTCTTTTGCTTTGGCAAAGTCTTTTTGTCCTGCTCCGTTTTCTCCGGAGAAATAGCTCCGCCCCAAGTTGAAATACGCCCCACCCAATCTTTTTTTAAGTTCAGCATCTCCTTCTTGTACGAATTCTCCTGCCTTATCATAATATTCTTTTGCTGTGTCAAAGTTTTGTTCTGTTCCGTTTTTTTTGAAGAAATAGCTCCACCCCAAGTCGAAATACGCCCTACTCAAGCATTTTTGAAGTTCAGCATCTCCTTGTGCGAATTCTCCTGCCTTATCATAATATCCTTTTGCTGTGGCAAAGTCTTTTTGTCCTGCTCCGTTTATTCCGAAGAGATATCTATCCCCCAAGTCGAAATACGCCATACCCAACTCTTTTTGAAGTTCAACTGCATTTGAGCATTTATTAAAATAGCTTATTGCTTTGCCAAGGTCTTGCGTTATTCCTTCTTTTTCTTCTCCATTGAGATACATCATCCCCAGTTTATATTGAGCTTGAGCATTTCCTTGTTCTGCATCTGCTTGGAGATTTTGTAGTTCTAGCAATATTGTTTCTTGCGATGTTGATGATGAACTCGAGCTACTTGGACTTGAACTGCTTGAACTACAACTTAAAGACGTACTAGGTAGCGATGACAACGAGGATGATGAACTTGATGAGCTACTCGACGAGCTTGACGAAGATGGACTTGTTGAATTTGACTGTGGTGATGGTGGTTTTAGTAGTGTAGTAATGCCACCGTTTGGCGATGGTGGTGATTGATGTTCTACACCATTATCTTGTGGTTCTGATTGTCCTTCTGGCGCTGATGCTGGCAGTTGTGCTGATGAAGAAGACGAGGCTGAAGATGATGAAGATGCCCCAGCCCCACCTGCTGCCGCTACTTCAGATCCAGCTCCATCCGCTGCTCCACCTATTCCTGTTTCGGCTTCATGTTCTCGATTTGCGTTTCCTGCTGTTGCATCTCCATCTGACGATATTTCACCTCCAGGTGACGACTCATCTTTATCTTCCTTTTCTACTACCTCTTTCTGCGTTGGAGTTACTGATTCTTTTGCCTCTGACGACTTATTTTTATCTTCTTTATCTCCATCTGACAGCGTTGCGCCTCCAGGCGACGATTTAACTTCATCTACATCTTTAGGCGTTTCTTCTGACGGCGTTTTGC
>BNVV01000141.1 GCA_025998355.1 Endomicrobiia bacterium | reverse complement strand
TGTTAAAAATGCTGGAAGAATTGTAAAAGAAGGTGGAGCAGAAGCAGTAAAAGTTGAAGGCGGAATTGAAATTGTAGAACAAGTTAAAGCGATTATAAACGCAAAAATACCTGTGGTAGGACACTTGGGCTTAACTCCACAGGCTATAAATAGGTTCGGCGGTTTTAAAGTTCAGGGAAAAACCGAAGAAGCTCAAAAGAAGCTTATTGCGGATGCACAGGCATTGGAAAGCGCCGGTGTTTTTACGGTTGTGCTTGAAGCTATACCAGAACAGCTTGCGAAAGAAGTTACTAAATGTTTAAAAATACCTGCAGTAGGCATAGGCGCCGGACGTTTCTGCGATGGTCAGGTTTTAGTCATTGATGATATGATTGGAATGTTTACGGACTTTACGCCGAAATTTGTGAAAAAATACGCAAATGTTGGCGAAACTATAAAAGCTGCGGTAAAAAATTATATAGAAGAAGTTAAGGAAGGAAAATTCCCGCAGGAAGAGAACGCATACTAATAGGAAAAGAAAGCTAAAAGGTAAACTATTAAATGAGAGTTATAAAAAGTGTTTTGCAAATGCAAAAAATTTCTTTAAAACATCTTAAAGACGGGGACGAAATAGGACTTGTCCCAACCATGGGCGCTTTGCATAAAGGCCATGCTTCTTTGCTTTCAAAGTCCGAAAAAGATGACGATATTACAATAGTGTCAATTTTTGTAAATCCGATACAGTTTGGACCTAATGAAGACTATTTAAAATACCCCAGGTCTGTTAAACAGGATTTAGAAATTTGTAGAAAAAATCATGTTGATTATGTTTTTATGCCTTCTGTAGAAGATATGTTTTCTAAAGGGCATAAAACTTTTGTAGAAGTTAAAGTGATGCAAGATATTTTATGCGGACCATTCAGGCCTGTCCATTTCAGAGGTGTTGTAACTTTAGTTTCAAAACTTTTTAATATATCTTACGCAGACAGAGCCTATTTTGGAATGAAAGATTTTCAACAGCTTAAAATTGTAGAAAGAATGGCAAAAGATTTAAATTTCAGGACTAAAATTGTTCCATGTCCTACCGTAAGAGAAAGGAGTGGTCTTGCTCTGTCAAGCAGAAACACTTACTTGAGTGATGATGAAAAAACGTAAGCTTAAATATTTCTAAAGCTTTGAAAGAGGCGCGGCAGGATTTTAAAACTAAAAACTTGAACCTTATTAAGAAAAATATTTTAAACAAATTAAAAAAAATCCCTAATAGCAAAATAGATTATGCCGAAGTTGTAAGTTTTGATGATTTGTCTATTGCAGATAAGAACATAAAAAAGGTTGTTTTTGCGGTAGCCATATGGATAGGCAAAGCAAGACTTATAGACAATATTGTAATGACGAAGCGGGGTGAAAAATAATGATAAAATCAGATTACTTAATTATAGGCAGCGGTATAGCGGGGCTTAGTTTTGCTTTAAAAGCGTCAAAAAACAGTAGCGTTTTTTTAGTTACAAAGGGAGCGCTATTTGATTCTTCTACTGGCAAAGCTCAAGGGGGCATATGTTGCGTTACCGATAAATTAGACTCGTTTGAAGAACACATAAACGATACTTTAATTTCAGGAGTTGGTCTCTGTAATAGTAAGATGGTAGAGAGAATGGTTGTTGAAGCTCCTGAAAGAATACAAGAGCTTATAGCTCTTGGTGCTAAATTTACCAAGAAAAACAACTCTGATACAGAGTTTGATTTGGGTTTAGAAGGCGGGCACAGCAAAAGAAGAATTCTTCACACCAAGGATACCACAGGCAATGAGATTGAAAATATTTTAATAAAAAATATAAAAAAACATAAAAATGTAACAATTTACGAAGAGCATGCTGCCATAGATTTAATTTTAGATGATAATGGTGTTTGTCATGGCGCGCATGTTTTAAATTGGATATTTTTTCTTTGGACTCCAAAAGTTTAGCATTAGAGCGTGAAATACCTAGACAATTCCAAGCCAATCGTCTTATTTCTTGCCATTTTTGCATAAAAACATCAGACGTTT
>BNVV01000140.1 GCA_025998355.1 Endomicrobiia bacterium | reverse complement strand
TAAGTATTAAATTCAAGAATACAAATACCTGCAACCCAAGTTAAATCACAATTCAAAGTGTTTTCTGCGGTCTATAGCTATTCTGTACTATTTTGAACCTTTTAACAAATGCTATAGTGTTTTCTACTATAATCACTTGATAAAATCTTCTTATTTGAACTTCTTATCTTCTTTTGTCAGTGGGTGTTTCTTTGATCTCTTTTTTTAGAACTAGTGTGTTTGTGTGTATTCTGTCAAGGCCTCATGAATTGTATCTGCCATGTATCTTATTATTTTTTTGTCTTTCTTTACAAATACATGCCTACTAAAATAAACTAAAATCGTTCCTTGTCCTATTATCGCTGTGTTATACTATTTGCTCGCCTTTAATTTAACTACCACCAACGGTTATTGTAGTCTTTTTTCTTCTTGCTTTGCTGCTTTCGCTGTTTTAGGTCTTTTTATCACATCTGCAGCATCTATCACTGAACCTCTACACCTTCCTTTAATAATACCTATTCCCATCTGCATATTCCCCGCTACTCATTAATACTTCTTCTGTATACCCTAGTCTATATCCACAACTTTTGCTGACATTGTAACTGCCTTGCGACAATAGTTCGGGTATTGCCTGAAGTACTCAAACATCATTCCTGCAATATTTTCTATACTCAATTTTCTCTTTACTCGTCTCTCCCCCTTTTTCTTTTCTTGCTCCTTGCTATCCTTACTGTTTTGTCAAACGTCCCTTTTTTTACTCCCATTAATCTTAAACCCATTCCATCTGACCCGCCTGCTTTCTTTTTCTGTTTCATAGTACTTCTATTGTACTTTTATATGTTAGTTATTAAGAGATCTATTGATGTTTTTAGAGCGTGGCAAGAAAGGAACAAGCGCGTTTTCATTGTCACGGGTATTGCGCCACCACCGCCGGCCTAGTTTTCCATCCCTCCCTACGCATTTTTTCCATAAATATTGCCTATACATCGCTGTTTGCATCTGTGTCACCGTTCAAGTTCGAACTTGAACTGCTCGATGAAGAACTACTTGAACTAACTGCTAAGTCTTGGGCTATTTCAGCAATGGTATCGGCAGCGGTGAGGGCTTTGATTTGGGTACCGCAGATATCTTGAGCGAGTGGTCGGGCTTCAGCGGCTTCGTTGACGGCTTCGTTGGCGACGTGGACGGCAGCGAGAATGGGTTTAATGGATTCAGTTGCGGGGGGCACCTCTTGGGAGACCATTGATGGAGTAATTGAGAATGTCGAGGTCATCTATCACCTATGTGCACACCTCGTCATGGATCTCGCGGTTTTATAATTTACAATAACGCAAACATCCTAGCTCTACTCGTGCACAAGTATCGTAATCAAATCCATTAAAGCTGCCCTTCTCATAATGAATCCCACCACTACGGCCTACACCATCCTCTGGATCATACACGAAAAGTGCTTCTTTGTAATAACCAACAGTCTTAGCATTAGGGTCAGAATAGCTAGTGGTACTACTCACTACGGCGTTGTTTTTGTTAATCCCAAATCCAATTTGTAAACGAACTATATCCGTAACAGCGAGCATTTCTCCAGTTCTAGCATGCCCGTCTCCACATACGCTAGCTATAATCTGTCTCATTTCCTCGTCAGAATACCCATACCAAGCATCTTCAGGTATTTCATATGTTCCCAGATGATGCATGTGACGCAATTTTCTTCTTACTGCCCATATACCACAAGAATTTGTCGTTTGAGCTCCATCATAATCCTTTTCGTTAACTCTGTAAACAAAGTGATAACCAATGCGTACAATTTTTCCAGGAGAACTATCTAAGTATTCATTAGACCTCTTGCATAACTAATATATAAAAGTACAATAGAAGTACTATGAAACAGAAAAAGAAAGCAGGCGGGTCAGATGGAATGGGTTTAAGATTAATGGGAGTAAAGAAAGGGACGTTTGACAAAACAGTAAGGATAGCAAGGAGCAAGAAAAGAAAAGGAGGAAGACAGGAGGAGCAAAGAGAAAATTGAGTATAGAGAAGATGGTAAAGATGATG
>BNVV01000139.1 GCA_025998355.1 Endomicrobiia bacterium | reverse complement strand
GCGCTCAAAAATGTTAACATTAATATTGAAGAGAAGAGAGTTACGGCTGTGATAGGACCGTCAGGCTGCGGCAAGTCCACTCTTTTGAGATCTATAAATAGAATTAATGATATTATCGAAGGTATTCACACGACAGGCGAAATAAATATTGCAGGTAGCAATGCTTACGATGAAGGTGTTGATGTAAATCTTTTAAGAAGAAATGTTGGGATTGTTTTTCAAAGACCAAACCCTTTTCCTATTTCAATTTATGAAAATGTCGCTTTTGGTTTAAGGGTTAACAGAATAGCATCGCGTAAGAGCGTTGTTGATGAAACAGTTGAAAGAAGTTTAAAAGATGTTTTATTATGGAACGATATTAAAGACAAACTTCGTAAATCAGCTTTGTCTTTAACTTTAGAACAACAACAGAGACTTTGTATTGCAAGGGTTATTGCCGTTACTCCGCAAATTATTCTTCTTGATGAGCCTTGTTCTTCTCTTGATCCCATTGCCACAAGAAGAATTGAAGAACTGATGATCAAATTGAAAGATGAATATACAATTGTGATAGTAACTCACAATATGCAGCAAGCTGCAAGAGTATCGCACGATACTGCTTTTATGCTTCTAGGGCAACTTGTAGAATTTGACGAAACCGAAAAAATATTTACAAATCCATCGAAGAAAGAAACGGATGATTATGTAACCGGTCGCTTTGGATGAGAGATTGTTTTGTAAATGGATAAATACTATAAACCTAAATAAAGTTAGTTGGCTATAACAACAAAGTTAAAATTAAAAAGAGAAAGTATTTGTAATAGAGCGTAGAATGAATTGCAAAATAGAAACTCCATATTATCTAATCGATGAAAAAAAATTATTAAAGAATCTTAAAAATATCGAATGCGTAAGAGAACGCAGCGGAGCCAAGTCAGTACTAGCATTGAAGTGTTTTTCCACATGGTTTGTATTTGATTTAATGAGCAAATATATGGACGGCACAACAAGTAGTTCTCTATACGAGGCAAAACTTGGTTATGAAAAGTTTGGAAAAGAAACACATGCGTTTAGCGTAGCCTATTCAGCCAAAGACATTAAAGCTCTTAAAAATATTGCAAATAAAGTTATATTTAACTCTGTGTCACAGCTTGAAAGGTTTTATGATGAAGTAAAGCATATTGAAATTGGCCTTAGGATAAACCCCGGCATTAGTTATTCTCACTTTGACTTAGCCGATCCTGCAAGAAAATATTCAAGACTAGGGGTAACTTCTGAAAAAAAACTAGAGTCAGTTTTAAATAAAATAAACGGTGTAATGTTCCATTACAACTGTGAAAATGATGATTTTGAAATTTTTAGCAGTATGCTTGACGAGATAGCGGTAAAATACAAAAAAATTTTAAATAAGGTTGAATGGATTAGCCTTGGCGGTGGAATATATTTTACAAAGAACGGCTATCCTCTGGATAAATTTTGCGACAAATTAAGAAGTTTTAGCAAAAAATATAATGTTCAAGTTTACTTAGAACCTGGCGAGGCGGCAATTACAAATAGTTGCGAACTTGTCACAACAGTTTTAGATATTGTAAAAAATATAAAAGATATTGCAATAGTTGATGCTTCTATTGAGTCGCATATGCTTGATATTCTTACATACAGACTATCTGCAAAAATTAATGCTAAAACAGGAAAAAACAGCTATATAATTGCCGGAAGGTCTTGTCTTGCAGGCGATATTTTTGGCGAATATAAACTTTTGAATAAGCTTAAAGTTGGCTCTGCTGTACGTTTTGTTGATGTCGCAGGATATACAATGGTTAAAAAAAATTGGTTTAATGGTCTTGAAATGCCCTCAATTGCTGTTAAAAGACTCAACGGGAAAGTGGAAATTATTAGGAAGTTTTTATACAACGACTTTTTAAGTGATTTGTCATAATCAAATCACTTTAAGCTGCATCATAACAAAAAAGAAAATAAATTTTTGTTAAAGAGATGATATAAAAGAGATGATTTTTTGCCAAGCTCATCATATTCTCGAAACTACGGTATAGAGAACAAAAAGAAGTTTTAAATGATATATTAGACCTCTTGCATAATTAACATATAAAAGTACAATAGAAGCACT
>BNVV01000138.1 GCA_025998355.1 Endomicrobiia bacterium | reverse complement strand
TTATCAAATGTCCCTTTCTTTACTCCCATTAATATTAAACCCATTCCATCTGACACGCACGCTTTCTTTTTCTGTTTCATAGTACTTCTATTGTACTTTTATATATTAGTTATGCAAGAGGTCTAATCTTCTCTTTGCTCACATACTCCCCCTATCTTTTCTTACTCCTTGCTATCCTTTGTTTTATCAAATGTCCCTTTCTTTACTCCCATTAATATTAAACCCATTCCATCTGACACGCCCGCTTTCTTTTTCTGTTTCATAGTACTTTTATTGTACTTTTATGTGTTGGTTGTGTAAGAGGTCTATTCTCTTTTTGTTTGTTTTCATGATAACTACTATTATTTTTATTTTACTGGAGCCCCCCCTATTTAGTGGCATTGGTCTGATTTTGGTTTTGAAAACATAAAAATCCTTATTTATCAAAAAAAATCGTAAAAATGTGTCAAAATGCAAAAAATCAGGAACTATCACGGGAAAACATTATAGAATTTTTAACGCCGTGACCACAACCAAAACCAGAACAATCCCCTTGCTTAAGACTTTTGGTCTCTTATTCGGTTTCTTTAGCTTTCAAGTCTTGTGCAGGTGCTTTCGGCAATCAATCTTTTAAGGCTTTCGCTGGTTTTGTCGATTAATTCTTGAGCTTTTTTAACGATACTGTAGACGTTTACAACAAGGATTTTGACTAGGTCACAGGGATAGGCATCATTAGACCTCTTGCATAACTAAGTATTAAATTCAAGAATACAAATACCTGCAACCCAAGTTAAATCGCAGTCCAAAGCGTCTTCTGCTATTACTTATCTATTCTCAAGACTATTTTGAACCTTTTAACAAATACTTTAATATTTTCCACTATAATCCTTTTTGATGAAATCTCCCTATTTAACTCCTTATCTTCTTTTGTCAGTGGGTGTTTCTTTGATCTCTTTTTGGGAACTAGTGTGTTTGTATGCATTTTGTCAAGGCCTCATAAATCTGTATCTGCCATGTATCTTATTGTCTTTCTTCCATAAATACATGCCTTTTTAAATAAACCAAAATCGTGCTCCTTGCCCTATCAATCGCTATGCATATTATTTGCTCACCTTTAATTTCCACTACTACCAATGCCTTTATTGTATGTCTCTTTTTCTTCCCGCTTTTGCCATTTCGCTGTTTTTTTTAGGTCTTTCTATCCCAATTTCTGTAGCATCTATCACTGCTACTTCTACTTCTGCACCTTCCTTTAATCATACCTATTCCCATCTAGTATATTCCCCACTACTCATTAATACTTCTTCTACGTGCTTTATGTCTATATCCACAACTTTTGCTGACATTGTAACTGCCTCAATCTAATAATACGTCCGATATTGCCTGTAGTATTCAAACATCATCTTTACTATCTTTGCTATACTCAATTTTCTCTTTGCTCATCTCTCCCCCTTTTTCTTTTCTTGCTCCTTGCTATCCTTACTGTTTTGTCAAACGTCCCTTTCTTTACTCCCATTAATCGCCTAAACCCATTCCATCTGACCCGCCTGCTTTCTTTTTCTGTTTCATAGTGCTTCTATTGTACTTTTATATATTAGTTATGCAAGAGGTCTATTGTTGATCTGCTGGAGGTGTATGGATGGTGATATCATTATCGTTGGGGTCCATGTGGACGTTGTCGGCGAGGTAGGTGTGGTGTTGTGGCTGGTGTGGTGGGCGGTGTCGGCGGCCACGCGGGCGACCGTGATAGCGTTGTTGATGGTTTCTTTTTTGGAGACGGGGGAAGGTGTCATTATCAATACTGATGATGAAAGCTTCGGTACAGTGATAAGCGATGGTGAGAGTGGCGTCGGCGCTGGCGATGGTGTTGTAGCAGGCGATGCTACTTAATTTATATTTGGCCTCGGCGGCGGAGGTGGTGGTGCCGCCGACGATGTCATTGGCCTGTTTGATAATGGTGATGACTTCGGTTAAGGCGTCTTTGGCGATTTTGGTGGCATCGGCGTCGGCGGGGAACTCTAGTGATCTCGCTCGTGGTTGTGGTCTGCTGGTGATGATGAAAACGAGCCATTTGAAGATGATGATGAAGATGATGGACTTTAAGACGAACTTGAGCTACTTAAGCCTGAACTG
>BNVV01000137.1 GCA_025998355.1 Endomicrobiia bacterium | reverse complement strand
TTGCAACCTCATGCTTTTTACCTTGTGGTGTTGGAGATTTTGATACATACGGGCTTTTAGCCCTATTTAGTGTCAATATCCAACACCCTTATACACCTTGATTATACTTGTTTCTTAAGGAACAATATGGTAATTACAGAAGACGCTTTGGATTGCGATTTAACTTGGGTTGCAGGTATTTGTAATTCTAAAATTTAATACTTAGTTGTGCAATTCCCCCCTATTTTATGTTAACTTTGTACAAATTAGTAGTTTTTGTTATGTATATCTTCAATATTTCTTTTGCTTTTAAACATCGCACAAAAAGCATATTTACACAAAATTTAAAGAATTACATTAAAATCTTATATTTTTATGGTGAGGCCCAAATTAACTGTAAATCCTGAAAAATCTAATTTGATGTCTTTAAATCCGGATTTTGTTGCAGGTGTATATAAATATCCTACATCTAATCCTACATCTAATCCTACTCTAGCATCTTTTGGAAATTCAAAATGCACTCCTATCGATGGATTCGCCACAAAACAACGCGCTGATTTTTCAACAGAAGTATTTGGTAGCATCATCAAATTTGACCCTGATTCGAGTTTGTCTGTAGTACCGTCAAAGCTGCCAGTATACCGACAAGTGGTGGTATTAATAAAACCAATACCCAAAAATAATTTCCCATTAAAAATAGTAGATCTTTCGTCTAGCTTTTGATTGTAACTTCCGCCAAGCATAACAGGGACTAATACAGCACTTGTTTGAGAATACATTGGATGCTTGTTTGGATCAATTTTTCCACAAATTCTCACTTTAGCATCTGGCAGTGTAAGATCTGCGGAGTTCTGAAAAAAAGCTATTCGCGGACCTATTTTCACATTTTCGCTAACGCCAAACAAACAGTCTACATTAAACATCAAAGGGGAACTATCGTGGTTTAATTGTAAACGAACAGGAAGTTGTTCCCTCACCACTTTGAGACTTTTAATTCTTGATACAAACTGTCCAACGCCAAAACCCAGATCTACGTCTACAGCAAATACATTTGCTGCAAAAACTGTCAAAACCAACGATACCAGAAACAATAGTTTTTTCATAGCGCCCTCACCTTTTTTAAATTAATTCTAGATTGCAACTCAATTTGAAAATTAAGCGCCCTTTTTTAGACCCGACCTTAGTGAGTTTATCTGAAAACTCTTAACATACGCCATACTGTTTTATATATCACATCTATTTCTCTTATTAGTTGATAAACCCGATATTCTTTTTTTGAGTTCAAAAACAAACGTATTGCGTACATCTGTTTTACCAAATTGTTCCTTAAGAAACAATGTAGCAGCAAGGGCATATAGCGTGAATTATAAGAGATTAAACAACAGACATCTTACATGATTAACATATAAAAGTACAAAGGTACAATAGACCTCTTGCATAAATAACATATAAATAAAAGTACAATAGAAGTACTATGAAGCAAAAAGAAAGCAGGCAGGTTAAATAGAATGGGTTTGGTATTAATGAAAGTAAAGAAAGGGACATTTGATAAAACAAAGGATAGTCGGGAGTAAGAAAAGATAGGGGGGAGAGATGAGTAAAGAGAAAATTGAGTACAGAGAATATTGTAGGGATGATGGAATACCATAGGCAATACCCGGACATATTGTCACTTGAGACATGCAATATCAGCAAAAGTTGTGCATATAGACTAGGGTACGTACGAATAAGTATTAATGAGTAGTGGGAAATATGCAGATGGGAATAGGTATTGTTAAGGAAGGTGAGAGGCAGCAGTGATTATGCTAGGATTGACACAAAGACTTCAAAAACATCAAAAGCAGCAAAGCAAGAAGAAAAAAAGACTACAATAACCGTTGGTAGTAGTTAAATTAAAGGCGAGCAAATAGTATAACACAGCGATAATAGGACAAGGAACGATTTTAGTTTATTTGAATAGGCATGTATTTATGCAAAGAAAGACAAAAAGAAAGACAATAAGATACATGGCAAATACAATTTAGTAGGGCTTGTCAGACTACATACGAACACACTAACCCCCCCCAAAAAAAAAGAGATCAAACAAACACTCAAGTGACAAAAGAAGATAAGGAGTTAAATAGGGAGATTTCATCAAATGATTATAGTA
>BNVV01000136.1 GCA_025998355.1 Endomicrobiia bacterium | reverse complement strand
ATACCGTAAATATAAAAGATTTAATGGTCATAGCTCAAAATGACTAAAAAGCAGCATGTGTAAGAGGTACAGAATCATTTAAATTATATAATACGTATCGTAAAATTCTAAAAGAAAAATTGATAAAACTAAAACATACAACATACAATTGCAATGTTAAGATGGTGGAAGGTTTTTCTAGCAAAGCGTGAATCGTGGATGCTTAGGATGTTATTTAACCCAACGCCACCCAAACAGAAATTACATTTAACAAACATCAAAGAGATGCAAGTGTGTAATAGCTCCCATCACACATTGTTTGGTAAAAATAACAAATGATACAAGCAGATATTGGTACATTAAATATTATATAGATAACGGTATTAAATTAATCTGCACATATGAAAACGGGGCACTGATAGCTGGTGGAGATAATGAAGATTACAAAGAAGCACTTACTTCTTGTCTTGCAGACATTAAGGCATTGTGCCTTGGCAAAGGTGACTTGCGTGGCGGGCAAATAATTTTTGATATTTATGGTAATACCATATGTTTGCCACTAAGAGGATAATTATAAATTGCGAATACAATTGGATATACAGGAAATTCAAGTATTAACACTCCATATAATAACTAGACACAGATATTGTAACTTTGGTATATAGGCAGACAAGCATAGCAAACAAGGAGAATATAAATGCAAGAAGCCAAGTTTAGAATATTAGATACAAATAATTTATGGACGACAAATGAAGGAAAAGCACACATACCGAGTGGTCTGGGAATTATTTCTATGAATGGAAATTTCTTTGACAAAAAAACACATCCAACTACAGGAGAAGTAAGATATGGTATTCAACATGGATACATATATGTGAACAATATACTCACACAAAAAAAAGAATTTAATTACACAACAAAAATGCTTTTAAACTTTGCATTGATGCAATTAAAAAATCAAAACGCTTCAAAATATACAAGAGCAGATGAGCTAAATCGTAGTACTAAAATCAATGTCAGTGCATATAAAGATTTAAGAAAAAACATAAGCTATAGACCCATGCACAATCAAATATTAAATGACTGCGAAATTCTTTATAACATGCGTGTCGATTGGCTCGATAAGCGATTCGACAATAAGAAAAAACCTTACGATATTGAGTATAGTATGCGCATTCTGTCTTCAAAAGCAAAAACATCTCGCGGGGAAATTAGTATCACATTCACACCAGAAATGGCTGAATATGTTATTAAAGACTCACCAACTATGAGTATACCATGGTTTTATTGGGAATGTAAGCCAAGAATTGCTGAATTAATGTTCAAAGTGGCGACCATGATCCGTATAAAACAAAATAAAAAAAACCAAACTCGTGATAAGATCTACATCAAAATAGATGATTTATGCAAATATGCTATAAATATGCCTAGTACAGAAAATAATGATAACCATATTTGGCGTCTCAAAATTGACCCGCTTCAAAATGCGTGCAATGAATTAAGAGAGCGAGGTTCAATTGATTGGCATTACTGCAATGATAAAAAAGTTTGTCTTGGGCAAAAAGAATTATATTGGTTGAAGAAAGACTACAAAAAATCTGGTAAATGGCAAGTATACAAAAATATGTATATCCTTTTTGTACCTCCTAAAAATGAAGTAAACAAACAATTACCTCAAGCATGTGATAATAACTAATTTATATCACCGCAATAATACACTTCAATAGGTTGGTGTATTTTCCAAAAAAAACTAGAAATATTCTAACACTAAGTTAAAGTATAGTAGCACAAATCAATGTAAATTTAAAAAAAATTGAACACCCACTGAACTGTCTCTGAACACCCACTGAACTGTCTCTGAACACCCACTGAACTGTCTCTGAACACCCACTGAACTGTCTCTGAACACCCACTGAACTGTCTCTGAACACCCACTGAACTGTCTCTGAACACCCACTGAACTGTCTCTGAACACCCACTGAACTGTCTCTGAACACCCACTGAACTGTCTCTGAACACCCACTGAACTGTCTCAAGTAGAAAACGTGGCAAAAGGTGGCTTTTGCCGCATCACTATCTCTCCTGCTAAGTCAGGGAAACAGGTGGCTAACACCTTCGGCCACGTGTCATGTAATATGCTGCGATCTACTGAA
>BNVV01000135.1 GCA_025998355.1 Endomicrobiia bacterium | reverse complement strand
CACCAATATCGCTCCGTCCATCTGCGCCGCTCCTGTTATCATGTTCTTTACATAATCAGCATGACCAGGACAATCTATGTGCGCATAATGTCTTTTTTCTGTCGAATACTCCACGTGGCTTACCGCTTTGCCACTTTCGCTGCTTTTGAAGTCTTTGTATCAATCCTAGCATAATCACTGCTACTTCTCACCTTTCTTAATAATACCTATTCCCATCTGCATATTCCCCACTACTCATTAATAAATATTTCTTATGCATACCCTATGTCTATATCCACAACTTTTGCTGACATTGTAACTGTCTTGCGACAATATGTCCGAATACCCCTAGTCTATATCCACAACTTTTGCTGACATTGTAACTGTCTCAGGTCTGGTAATATGTTCAGGTATTGCCTGAAGTATTCAAACATCATCCCTACAATATTCTCTATACTCAATTTTCTCTTTGCTCACCTACTTCCCTCTATTTTTTCTTACTCCCGACTATCCTTTGTTTTATCAAATATTCTTTCCTTGCTCCCATTAATACTAAACCCATTCCATCTGACCTGCCTGCTTTCTTTTTTGTTTCATAGTACTTCTATTGTACTTTTATATGTTAATTATTAAGAGGTCTAATGGGATATTTATACCTAGCATTCCTTATTTGCATCCTTTTTTCCTGCTCTTTTCTCCCTTCGCACCTTACTTTAACTTTGTTGCATTTGTGTTTTAACCTATACACAAATCTTAAAGAAGGTTTGTTTGACTGGAGTTGATTTTTTGAGTACAATAAGCGTAGATTATTTGATAGCGAATCGGGCCTGTAGCTCAGTTGGTTAGAGCACTCGACTCATAATCGAATGGTCGTAGGTTCAAGTCCTACCAGGCCCAAGTATGAATAAACACGACAAACGCATGAAAGCTTTTTTGGTTTTTGATTGTCGCAGAAAGTACCAAACTGCAGTCTATGAAATTTGCTCAAGTTTAAAATCAGTCGTCTCAAAAAACTTTTTTCGTGCGTTTGTCGTGACTTGCTTCTGTAAAATCTAAAAACACATATTGAACTGTTTTTGTCGCGTTAGAATTGGAGTTTGTAGCAAAGACACAGCAAACTGCAAAAATGTGATTTTATATACAAAAATATGCCATTTATTAAAAGCCCGGTCATTATTTTGATCCGTTTGTCTTGGGATTATTCTTATTTTAGTGATTTAAAAATGCTACACTGTCAAAAAAATAGGAGAAAGTAAACATTAAGATATGTATTCACTGTAGGAGTAAGAGGTACAAGAATGATACGGTACATGGGCAACGGAGATATGTGTGTTGTATGTCGAGATTGCAAGAGGTCATACAAGGGAGGAGTACATTCGGTAGATGTGAAGGACAAAGCGATATATCCGTATGTAAACAATTAAAGAATATTTTTCGAAAGATAAGTTAACGATAACAAAAGCACAAACGTATTTAGTAGAAGGCAGCAATGGCAGTATAAGAGATAGCCTGGCGCGACTTAATAGAAAGATGAAAAGATATACAAAGAGTATAGAAATGTTAAAGAGCACATTAGATATATTTTTAACAGTACAGAGAAAGCATTGAACAACTCCAAAATAGGGGAGGGGGATCATATGCAAGGTTCAAGCTCCGCCTCCATTGCTTCTAAGGTTTATAAGGTTTTATTTATAGTGTTTGTTATCCTAGTGGACGCCGAGGTGGCTCAGTGGTAGAGCACCTCCTTGGTAAGGAGGTGGTCGCGGGTTCGATTCCCGCCCTCGGCTATTTGTTTTGAATTGCAGATTACTACCGTGGTAAAAATTGGGGGAAAATTAAAATGGCGAAAGAAAAATTTGACAGAAGTAAACCACACGTAAACATAGGGACAATAGGACACGTGGACCACGGTAAGACGACGTTAACGGCGGCGATTACAAAGGTATTGGGAGATAAGGGGCTAGCGCAATACGTAACATATGACCAGGTGGCAAAAGCATCAGAATCGCAAGGTAGAAGAGATGATTCCAAAATTGTGACAATAGCGGTAAGCCACGTGGAGTATTCGACAGAAAAAAGACATTATGCGCACATAGATTGTCCTGGTCATGCTGATTATGTAAAGAACATGATAACAGGAGCGGCGCAGATGGACGGAGCGATATTGGTG
>BNVV01000134.1 GCA_025998355.1 Endomicrobiia bacterium | reverse complement strand
AAGAAAAGAAAAGGAGGAAGACAGGAGGAGCAAAGAGAAAATTGAGTATAGCAAAGATAGTAAAGATGATGTTTGAATACTACAGGCAATATCGGACGTATTATCAGATTGAGGCAGTTACAATGTCAGCAAAAGTTGTGGATATAGACATAGGGTATGTAGAGGAAGTATTAATAATAGCGGGGAAAATACTAGATGGGAATAGGTATTATTAAAGGAAGGTGCAGAAGTAGAAGTAGCGGTGATAGATGCTACAGAATAGTGATACAGAGACCTAAAAAAACAGCGAAAGTGGCAAAGCAAGAAGAAAAAAAGACTACAATAACCGTTGGTAGTAGTTAAATAAATCTCCGCACAACAAGACGCGCGGTATCAGCGGAGGAAATTGAAGAGCTGTAATTGTTCTTGCTCAAACTCTATGTTCGCAAGCGTTACCAAATTTCTTTTGTTATTTGAATTAGGCCATTACAATGCTCTAAATTCCCAAATATAGCTTTTCTTATGCTTATGGGCGTACAAAATGATAGTGCATCTCTTATATGCACTATGCTGTCTGTCTTTCAAGCGTTTACATAGCCTAATTGTACTACAAGCGGTTCCCCACAGCAAGCCTCGGGGCAATAGTTTAACAATTAAAGGCGAGCAAATAGTATGCACAGCGATAATAGGGCAAGGAAGTTTATTTGAATAGGCATGTATTTGTGCAAAGAAAGACAAAAAGAAAGACAATAAGATGCATGGCAAATACAATAGACCTCTTGCATAACTAAGTATTAAATTCAGAATTACAAATACCTGCAATCAAGTTAAATCGCAGTCCAAAGCGTCTTTTGCTATTACTTATCTATCTTTTTAGACTATTTTGAACCTTTTTACCCCCCTCCACCTATCTTTTCTTACTCCTGACTATCCTTACTGTTTTGTCAAACGTCCCTTTCTTTACTCCCATTAATATTAAACCCATTCCATCTGTTTCCGCACGCTTTCTTTTTCTGTTTCATAGTACTTCTATTGTACTTTTATATATTAGTTGTGCAAGAGGTCTAATTTAGGAGGACTTAGGCAAAATACATACAAACACACTAACCCCCAAAAAGAGATCAAAGAAACACTCAAAGCTGACAAAAGAAGATAAGGAGTTAAATAGGGAGATTTCATCAAAAAGTGTTATAGTGAAAAATATTAAAGTGTTTGTTAAAAGGTTCAAAATAGTACAGAATGGATATGGATCGCAGAAAACGCTTTGGACTGTGATTTAACTTGTGTTGCAGGTATTTGTAATTCTGAAATTTAATACTCAAGTTGTGCGGGAGGTCTAATATACAGTAAATATCTGAAAGGTAAACATGAAAAGAATAAGACTGGCAATCTCATTTATTTTGCTTGGTTTTTTGATGTTAAGTTCGTGCGATAAAAAGAACGCTTACCTTGTAAACAGAAGGACTGCTACTCCAGAGAAAATAGAACAAATAAAAGAAGCGCAAAGAACAAAAGCAAAAGAAAGAGAAGTCAAAGCACAACGAAAAGCAAAAGAAGAAAAAGAAGAACGAAAAAAAGTAGAAGCAAAAGCACAACAAAAAGCAAGAGAAGAAGAGGAAGCAGAAAGAGCAAGAGCAAGAGAAGAGGCAAAAAGAAGCGATGGCAATCTAGTTGTGCCTCAACAGAGCCTGACAAATGTAACTACATTTTCATCTGCTGTTGTGACGCAACCGCAATCGCCACTGCTTCCTGCTCCGCCAAGCACTCCCATTGATATGACTGAGATTGATAAGATTTCTCATAATATTCGATCGACTGAGAATAAGCTTAAGAAGGCTACACCTGGCCATTTTCAAATGATACTGAGTTGTTGAGTAGGTTGGTTAGGTTGCGTTAGGTTGCGTGAGGAACTTGCTAGGGAGTGGGGGGGGGGAGACGCAGCTGAATAAAACGTTGTCGAATGGGGATAAGATGATGGCCAATGAGTCTGTTCAGGCTTCTCGCCAGACAGCGGTTAGAATTGAGACAATTTTGAAAGCAGCGGAAGATGTGGAAGGCATATATTAGACGGGTTGATAATGCATATGGTGTGATTTTGGAAGGTGAAGCTGAGACTATAAAGCATGAGACGTCTCGTCAGTGGAAGGAGGCGGCTAACATAAGGGGGAAGGAGAATGAGGAGCG
>BNVV01000133.1 GCA_025998355.1 Endomicrobiia bacterium | reverse complement strand
CAAAAACAAAGCACTTAAGCTTACTAGTTAAGCCCAGCACTTATGCTAGATTAAAGGCACAAAGCAAAAGCAAGGATTTGAGTATAAATGAAATAGCAAACCAAGTCCTTGAGTACTATGCAAATAGGTAAAAGACGCAGTTGATGGCAAAAGAGTAAAAAGATGCGGTAATGAGGATTTGGTAAACTAAACAAGAAAAAATGAAAAAATGAAATAGTTTTTAAAAGTGTTTGAGAATCTCAAAAGAAGAAAAAAGGCTTAAGAAAAAGAGTCTCAATGTCTGCAAATATACCTTTTATCATTACTTGCATTTGGCACCTACTGTAAAAACATTACAATGTTTAAAAGCATCACTGCTATCTTTCACAAAATTCGCATAGACTTTATGTAGCAAGTGCTTTTTTAGCCTTTGACTTTATGTGAATAATAACTTATACTGGCGTGTACTAAATGCTCTAAAGGATGTATTATGAAAAGACACGCTATGGCAAAACTTGTTTCTTGGAAAAATAAAGTTAATAAAATGCCGTTGATCATTGAAGGTGCTAGACAAGTGGGAAAAACTTGGCTTATACAGGAATTTGGAAAAACACAGTACAATAATACTGTGTATATAAATTTTGATATTAATATTAAAGCACGCGAGATATTTCAAAAAGACATAGACCCTCATAACATCATAAATAAGCTTGAATTACTAAGCGCTTCTAAGATAGATCCGCACAACAATCTCATCATTTTTGATGAAATCCAAGAGTGTGCTAGAGCACTGGGCTGTCTTAAATATTTTTGCGAACAATCACCAGAATACAATATTATCGCTGCTGGCAGTATGTTAGGTGTTGCAGTACATGGTAATAGTTCTTTTCCTGTTGGCAAAGTCGAAACATTGAGTTTGTATCCTTTAAATTTTTCAGAGTTTTTAGAGGCTATAGGCGAAACCAGGTACCAACGAGCTTTAACGAACAAGGATTATAATATTTTTACTGTTATAGAAGACGATTTAATATCTAAATTGAAACTTTATTATTTCATAGGTGGTATGCCAAAAGCAGTACTTTCATATATACAACAACAGAACATGCAAGAGGTTAGATCGATACAGGAAAATATCGTAGCAAATTACGAAAAGGATTTTTCAAAACACATAAATAGTGCTTCTATTCCAAAAGTTGGAATGATATGGAACGCTATACCGGCACAACTTGCGAAAGAAAAAAAACAATGGGTTTATAGAAATGTAAAAGAAGGTGCAAGGGCAAGTCAATATGAAGATGCACTGTATTGGTTAGAACAAATAGGATTGGTTTATAAAATAAGCAGAGTTAATAACACAAAAATTCCCTTATCAAGTTATCGAGAAACAGCCTTTAAATTATATATGCTTGACGTTGGTTTATTATCTGCAAAGGCAGGCTTAACCATACAGAATTTGGTAGATACAAATCAAGAACTTTTTAGCCATTTCAAAGGGGCTTTAACAGAACAATACGTTTTACAAGAACTAACGAGTATGGAGATAAGACCGCAAATTTTCTACTGGGCAAACGATAGAAGCAAAGGAACGGCAGAGGTTGATTTTATCATTCAAATTAACGGAAAGGTTATACCAATTGAGGCAAAATCCTCTATAAATTTACAAGCAAAAAGCTTGAAAGCCTACATTGATTACTACAAGCCAGATATTGCGGTTCGTACGAGTTTAGCAAGATATAATAAATCCAAAACGATATATGATATACCGTTATATCTTATAGGACAATTAGCAAACATTACAATACAAAGAAAATAACGACATTATCCAACAAGTTGGCTAGTATGTGATATCCAAACATTGATTTTAATCAGTTTGGTATTTGTTAAAAGTATGACAAGCACGCAAGTAAATGCATATGGTATGGAAAAAATAGGCATAAATGTCTGCTAATAACATTAGCAGACATCGAAAAACTATAAACAAAATCAGGAGAATTTACACTAAATAATCTAAAAAACTAAAAAAGGTAAAGGAGCGATAATGAATACTGACATGAAATATTCTATAAAAGAAGCTTTTAAATCTGCGTTTAAGATCTTTGGCCAGAATTTCTTTGTTGTATTTTTTTTATCGGTCTTTTCCTATATATTCGTATATATACTTTTAGTTCCTATTCTTGCTTCTACGGGTATTATTGATTTCTTTACCACGGAAAGTGTA
>BNVV01000132.1 GCA_025998355.1 Endomicrobiia bacterium | reverse complement strand
TATCATACTACCAACTGATGCTTGTGCTGGCGCTGGTTCTGGTGATGCTGGTGATACATGTGGTTTTGGTGCTTGTTGTTGTGGTGGTGTTGTGTCATCATAGTGCGGTGCTACTTCTCCAACGCCAACACCCGTACTGCCATCGTTTGCTTGTGGTGGTACAACTTGTTGTTGTGCTTGTGCTACTACTGATATTGGTGAAGATGATGACGGTGGCAATGATGAAGACCTAGTCTTACTAGATGAGCTTAACAAGCTCGATAGATATGACCTTGTTGAACTTGGTGGCGGTGGTGGCGTGGTGCTACCTGTACTGTTGCTTCTATCGTCGCTTGCACTGTAATCTGACAAGCTCGATAGAGATGACCTTGTTGAACTTAGTGACGGTGTGCTGCTACTGTAGTAACTTGACGAGCTCAACAGAGATGGACTTGTTGACCTTGTACTGCTGCTACTGTAGTAACTTGACGAGCTCAACAGAGATGGACTTGTTGAACTTGGTGGCGTGCTACCTGTACTGTTGCTTCTATCGTTGCTTGTACCGTAATCTGACAAGCTCGATAGAGATGACCTTGTTGAACTTAGTGACGGTGTGCTGCTACTGTAGTAACTTGACGAGCTCAACAGAGATGGACTTGTTGAACTTGGTGGTGGTAGTAGTTGTCGTGGTAGTGGTGATGATAGTGGTGGTGGCAAAAACGAGCTACTTGAAGACGCACCAGATAGTGATGATGACGGTGATGAACTTGAAGATGAGCTCGAACTGCTTGGAGATGGTAGTAGTAGTGGTGGTGATGACGGTGATGAACTTGAAGATGAACTCGAATTGCTTGTATTCGAGCTTGAATTGCTCGAACTACTCGAGCTGTCGCTTGCAGCTACTCCTTCATATGATGTTGATGCTGGTGATGGTAATGATGATGAACGGTGGTGGTGATGTGGTAGTTGTCGTGGTAGTGGTGATGGTGGTGGTTCTGGTTCTAGTGCTGGTGATACATGTGGTCCTGATGGTGTTGAACTTGGTGGTGGTGTCAGTAAGTTCGGTGTTAGATTGTTCGATGTAAGATTGCTCGGGCTTGGGCTTGAAGATGAGTTCGAACTGCTCAAACTACTTGAGCTTGGACTGCTTGAAGATGAAAATGGCGAAAGTATTGACGATGGTGATGATGAAGGCGAACTAGGAGATGAAGATGAAGAAGAAGATCCAGATTCAGTTCCACTTGCTGCCGCTGTTTGTCTTTGCTGTACAGATCCAGATCCAGCCGTTGCCGCTGTTTGTCCTTGCTGTACAGATTCAGTTTCATTTGTTGTTCCACCTATTGGCCCAGATCCATCTCCATCTGTTGCACCTGCTACAACTCCAGATTTATCTGCTGCTACATCTGTTGGCCCATCTCCTACATCTGTTCTAACTACAGATTTATCTGCTGCTACATCTGTTGGCCCAGATCCAGTTCCAGATCCAATTGCTGTCCCAGTTCCATCTCCAGCTCCAACTGCCATCCCAGTTCCAGTTCCAGATCCAACTGCTGTCCTAATTTCAGCCCCAGTTTCAACTACTGTCCCAGCTTTAGTTCCTTCATCTACATCTGCTGCTGCTGACGCTGGTGGCTGTGGTAGTGGCGTTGTTGACACTATCTGCTTTACTGTTTTTGGTTCTAGTTTTGTTTCTGCCGGTGCGCCTTGTATCCGTCCATTCTGCGTTGGCGTTACTGATTCTTTTGCCTCTGACGACTTATCTTTATCTCCCTCGTCTTCTCCTGACAACGTTTCGCTTTCAGACAACGACCTATCTTCATTATCTTCATCTGCGCCTTCTCCTCCCTGCGATCCTTTCCGCACATCTTCCACATCATCTTGCTGTCCCTCATCTTTTGGCATCACTTCAAGCATAGCCATAGCTTCAACTGCAGGGCTTATTATCATCCCAAACACTATCATTGCCGTCACTACTTTCTTTATTTCTGCTCTTGCTACCTTTTTTAGTGCTGCTGTTACTACTTTTAGTGCTGCTGTTAGCGTGTCTTTCGTCCTCATTTTTCCCTCCAATAGTTTTAAATTGTTATTCTTACTTCTGTTTCTTATTACTGCCTATACATCAAACCTTCTGTTGCACCCCCCCCTATTTTTAAACTCTCTATTAGTCCATACTCCACACATCTTTTATTGTAATTTCTTGCTTTGTCTCAGGCTACATCTCTCTCCTTTTGTCTTTTCTTACTTCTTCCTTCCTTTCTCTTCT
>BNVV01000131.1 GCA_025998355.1 Endomicrobiia bacterium | reverse complement strand
GATCTATAGTCAAATTGCTTGAAGTTGTGCCGTAGTGTAGTTTTAAAGATGCGACTTATTGTTATTTTTTGAAATGTTATCAATTTGTCAGTTTGACAGTCTAAAATGTCTCTCTTTCTGTATCTATGCTCTTGCTCTGCTGTACTTTCTTCATTTCTTTGTATATTTGTATGCTTCTATTTTGTATCTCTCCGTGTATTTGTCTGTCTATTACTTCTTTTTGTGTTCTATTTGTATTTTTCTTCTCACATGCCTCTACTTCCCCTTATCTCTCTCTGGCCTGGCACTCTGCCTTTCTTGTTTCTTCCTTTGTCTCTCCGATATCGATACTACCCAGTGTCTCTATATCCTCTCCCGCCTCGCACCAAAATTTAGCTTCGTTCAGTTTCTCTACCCTTCTCTCTATATTACGATCGAGCACTCTCTCATACTCTTCTGCCCCTCCGTTCTCCCACTCCTCATCTGCCTTTCTCTTTCTCTCCTCGTCCTCTCTCTTTTCCAACTCGTACCTTATCGCTCTCTCCTCGTCCTTTCGCTTTGTCTCCTGTTCCCGTTCGTACAAACAATCAGCTCTCCTCTGTACCCTTATCGGATTTTCAGCATAATAATCAACTACATCAGGATATCTAGCCAAATGCTCAGCCATTAATATCCTCTTCCGCTCCTCTGCCTCCTTCATTTGACTTATTTTTTTATTCTCTTTAAACTCCTCTAGCCCTTTAGTTTCGTCAAACAATTCTTCCAAGCCTAAACCCTCGTATTCTTCTGGCTTGGAATCTGGTTCTGGGACTGGTGATGGCTCTCTGACTTGATCTGGTGCAGGTTGTGCTAGTGTAGGAACACTGCTGATACTGTGATCATCTGCTGCTATTACACCATCTGCTGGTGGCAATTGATGTTGTGGTTGTATAACTACGCTATCTGTAGGCTCTTGTTTTGCTAGTGACTCTTTTTGTTCTTTTTCTGCTTGTGCTGCTTGTTCTCTTGATCTTTCTTCTTCTTTTGCTAGTGCTTGTTCTGATTCTATTCTTACTCTTTCTTTTTTATGGTACAATTTATCATGACCACATAGAAAGCAAAGGAGGAAAGAACGATGAAAAAAGCGACATGGTTAATAACGATAATATTAGGATTGATAATAAGCTCATGTGATAAAAAGAACGCTTCCCTCGTAAACAGAAGAACTGCTCCACATGAGAAAATAGAAGAAAAAGAAGCAAAAGAAAGAGTAAGAATAGAATCAGAACAAGCACTAGCAAAAGAAGAAGAAAGATCAAGAGAACAAGCAGCACAAGCAGAAAAAGAACAAAAAGAGTCACTAGCAAAACAAGAGCCTACAGATAGCGTAGTTATACAACCACAACATCAATTGCCACCAGCAGATGGTGTAATAGCAGCAGATGATCACAGTATCAGCAGTGTTCCTACACTAGCACAACCTGCACCAGATCAAGTCAGAGAGCCATCACCAGTCCCAGAACCAGATTCCAAGCCAGAAGAATACGAGGGTTTAGGCTTGGAAGAATTGTTTGACGAAACTAAAGGGCTAGAGGAGTTTAAAGAGAATAAAAAAATAAGTCAAATGAAGGAGGCAGAGGAGCGGAAGAGGATATTAATGGCTGAGCATTTGGCTAGATATCCTGATGTAGTTGATTATTATGCTGAAAATCCGATAAGGGTACAGAGGAGAGCTGATTGTTTGTACGAACGGGAACAGGAGACAAAGCGAAAGGACGAGGAGAGAGCGATAAGGTACGAGTTGGAAAAGAGAGAGGACGAGGAGAGAAAGAGAAAGGCAGATGAGGAGTGGGAGAACGGAGGGGCAGAAGAGTATGAGAGAGTGCTCGATCGTAATATAGAGAGAAGGGTAGAGAAACTGAACGAAGCTAAATTTTGGTGCGAGGCGGGAGAGGATATAGAGACACTGGGTAGTATCGATATCGGAGAGACAAAGGAAGAAACAAGAAAGGCAGAGTGCCAGGCCAGAGAGAGATAAGGGGAAGTAGAGGCATGTGAGAAGAAAAATACAAATAGAACACAAAAAGAAGTAATAGACAGACAAATACACGGAGAGATACAAAATAGAAGCATACAAATATACAAAGAAATGAAGAAAGTACAGCAGAGCAAGAGCATAGATACAGAAAGAGAGACATTTTAGACTGTCAAACTGACAAATTGATAACATTTCAAAAAATAACAATAAGTCGCATCTTTAAAACTACACTACGGCACAACTTCAAGCAATTTGACTATAGATC
>BNVV01000130.1 GCA_025998355.1 Endomicrobiia bacterium | reverse complement strand
ATATTACTCTATTTCTGTTTAAGTATCCACAGACAAAATCGCAAAATGTTTCAAAACACAAAAAACCAAAAACCTATCACGGTAGAACATCAAAAAAACTTCTGATTCCACAAACAGCTACAGAATATACTAACACAGACGGAAGGTGTCTAATGTTCTGCCATTAAGAGACCTATGTTGCGCCACCAAAATTATTCTTCATACATGCCTCTTTCGTCTATATCCTAACCTATCTATATGTGGCAGAGATCAGGCCCAAGCGAACATCCATCAGCAAACATCTCTTTGTCACCAACTATAAAATACTATACATATCAGAGCTCAGTCCCAATCTAACATAAGCAAACGTCTCTTTGCTATCAAAATCTCGGAGAACCCGTGTTGCCTCGTCTATGTTAAACGACGGGGTATCATCGCACCCCCTACTCAAATATTCAATTACCCTATTGGCCAAATCAACTACCTCTTGAGTGTATCTCACGTTTTCTTCAACCTTATCAACGTTAGGTTTTTTTAGTAGTTGCTCTAAGAAGATACCCATGATCATTATATAAAGTTTCCTTCTCCTTCCAAGCCGCAAGAGTCTCCCTTGCAAGTTTTAAAGTAACTTCCCAAGCGCTATGCGCCTTATCCCAAGCCTCTCGTCTGAGGCTCACATCACTAATCTTACTAATATTAGGACTATCCCACCACGACACAAACACAAACCTTCTCGGATCTCTCCACAAGCTACAAGCTTGCATAAAAGCCCCAGCGGCCTTATTAAAAGCCTTTTCATACTGCTTATCCAAACCCTCCAACTTTTCAATAGCCTTTTTCTTGTTTTCCTCAGCACTTTGCGCAGGAGTTTCTCTATTTACAACATCGTCTTTGTTTTTTTCATCAGTACAATTTTTGCACGAACTCAAGACAAGACTAAATAAAACAATTGCAACCAATACTTTTTTTGTTTTCATAACCTCCCCCGTTGTCTTGGTATTGATATCTAATTCTTAAGTCTGTCTAATTGTGAGTCTTAACACTAAATAAAACAGGGCAATGTCGTGTTAAAAGCTGTATGGCATTATTTTTTTCATAGTCTGCATATCAACATCTGCAACTACAAGGGCTTTTCTTGATTTCCTGTTTTGATTACCTGAATCACCCGTCATAAGATGCCTCTGTCCGGGTTTTTTGTACTTAACTTTTCCTGTCCCTGTAACTTTAAAACGTTTTTTTGCGCCACTGTGCGTCTTCATTTTAGGCATTTTTCCAGCCCCCATTAATTACAACAAATACGAAACAATCTGTTATAAATATTATTTATTTTATTTTCTCTTTGGAACTAGCGTCAAGAATACTCTGGTGCCCATTGAATAAATTCTCCCTTCCGGCTCTGCTATGTCAACCAAAGCATCTTTTATTTTATCCACAATTTTAATTCCTAAATCCTTATGCCGCATTTCTCTTCCATAAAACATTGCAGTAAGCTGCACCTTATTTCCGCTGTCAATAAATTCCCTGGCATGCTTAATCTTGACTTCTAAATCATGCTCACCAATACGAGGTTTTATCCTAACTTCTTTTGTATGAGAAATTTTTTGCTTTTTTTTTGCTTCTTTTTCTTTCTTGTCCATCTCATACTTAAACCTGGAGAAACTAATTATTTTACACACAGGAGGATTTGCCTGTGGAGAAATTTCAACTAGATCTAGCTCCTCCGCATTCGCTCTCGCTAAAGCGTCGGCAATTTTTACTATGCCTACCATTGTACCGCCGGAATCTACGAGTCTAACCTCAGGCACTCTAACAAATTGGTTTATACGAAATTTTTTGTTTTCGACAACCCCTCCCTCTTGACAGTCAGAATTTTGTTTCTGCCAATTTCTAAATAAAAACCGGAGTAGATATAGAACCCGCCCTGCAAACATAATAACACAAAAACTCTTTCTTTTATATTATACTTTTTAACCTTTTTCCTTAAGTTGCATACAAGCGACGGATGAAGGTAAGCCGGAACAACTACTTTTCTATTAACCTTCGTTGATTGTACAATAAGCTATATCTTTTGTCAATTAAACAAGAAGCCGGGTTTCTCTAAAAACCATAGGTTCAAAATAATATCTAACAGACAGATACAGAAAATTTGGATTTTAAAATTTAATTTAAAGCTTGAAATATATAATAGACCTCTTGCATAACTAAGTATTAAATTCAGAATTACAAATACCTGAAACCCAAGTTAAATCGCAGTCCAAAGCGTCTTCTGCGATTCCTATATCTATCTGAGACTATTTTGAACCTTTTAACAA
>BNVV01000129.1 GCA_025998355.1 Endomicrobiia bacterium | reverse complement strand
TTCCCAAAAAGAGATCAAAGAAACACCCACTGACAAAAGAAGATAAAGAGTTAAATAGGGAGATTTCATCAAAAAGGATTATAGTGGAGAATATTAAAGTATTTGTTAAAAGGTTCAAAATAGTCTCAGATAGATATAGGAATCGCAGAAGACGCTTTGAACTGCGATTTAACTTGGGTTTCAGGTATTTGTAATTCTGAATTTAATACTTAGTTATGCAAGAGGTCTATTGATAAATAAGGATTTTCTATGTTGCCAACACCAAAACAAGAACAACCCTATTTTTCAAGTGAGTGTAGTTTACCGGTGCAGAAATTGGTTGGCTGTAATCCGAAATAATGAAAAAAACCAAAACAAAATTTTTATGTCAGCAATGCGGCTATGAATCTGCTCAATGGCTTGGAAAATGTCCTTCCTGCGGAGCATGGAACAGTTTTACGGAAGAAAAATTTTCGACTCAAATAAAATCAGGTTCTCCCGTGAGGCAGCTTACAGGTTTCTCGTCAGAAGTTTTAAAATTAAACGAAGTTTCAGTGAAAGATTTTTCAAGATTTCAAACTAAAATCAGAGAGTTTGATAATATGATCGGCGGCGGAGTTGTACCCGGTTCTTTGATATTATTAGGAGGAGCTCCTGGGATCGGCAAATCCACGCTGATGCTTCATATTTCCGACGCTTTAAGCGAACAAGGAACAGTCCTTTACATATCTGGCGAAGAATCTCTTTCGCAGGTAAAATCGCGGGCGGAACGTTTAAAAGTAAAAAAAGGTAATATCTTTTTAGCTTCTGAGACAAATCTTCAAAATATTATAGACGCAATAAATAAAATAGAACCTAAATTTTTAGTTATAGACTCAATTCAAACAACTTATCATCCTGAGCTTACAGGCGCTCCGGGTACCGTAGGACAGGTAAGAGAGACTGCCGCGGAATTTTTAAGAATTGCAAAATCAAAGAATATTACCGTATTCCTTTTGGGACACGTTACGAAAGAAGGTGATTTAGCAGGTCCAAGAGTTTTAGAACATATTGTTGACACTGTGTTATACTTTGAAAATGAACGCCAACATACATATAGAATTCTAAGGGCTTATAAAAATAGATTTGGTCCTACGAGCGAAATAGGAATTTTTGAGATGAATTCATCAGGGCTTAGTGAAGTGTCAAACCCGTCGCTTATTTTTTTGGGGGAGCGAGCTATAAATGCTGCCGGAAATATTGTAACAGTAGCAATGGAAGGCACAAGACCCATTCTTTTAGAGGTTCAGGCCTTAACGGCAAGAACTGTTTTTGGTATGCCACGCAGAATGGTTTCGGGATATGACACAAATCGTATTATAATTCTTATAGCTGTTTTGGAAAAGAGATTAGGCCTACCTTTAGGGATGCAGGATATTTTTGTTAATATAGCAGGTGGTGTTAAAGTTAAAGAAACTTCTGTTGATCTTGCTGCTGCTTGCGCTATAGTGTCTGCAAATTCAGGATTTATATGTCCTAAAGATATTGTGGCTTTTGGTGAAGTTGGTCTTGCAGGTGAGGTTAGATCCGTAGCGCTTTGCGCAGAAAGACTTTCAGAAGCCCAAAAACTTGGATTTAAAAAGGCTATAATACCAAAGGGCAGCTTAAAAAATTTATCTTATAAAGGTAAAACAGAGGTTTTTGGAGCAGATACTTTGGAAGCAGCAATTAAAATTTTCGGAAATTAATTTGTAAAGAAATAGACAGATCTTTTGCCCATCTTTTTAACAAAAACAAAAACTTATCTTCTTTTTTGCTACGGTACAACTTAAAGCAATTGACTATAACCGACTTTTGGTACATATTTTTGGAGTGGGGTTATTTCAAAGAAGGAATGTAATTAACTGGCAAAAGACATTCGTGATGTTTATTTTTTGATATTTCGTACATGATTATGGAAGCCGCAACTGCAGCGTTTAAAGATTCAGAATTCCCCGGCATATGTATTTTGGCAAGTTTGTCTATTAGATGTTCAGTTTCGTTCTTCAGACCATTGGCTTCGTTGCCTATTACAAAAGCGCTTTTGACGGGAAATTTAAGATCATTTAAATATTTTCCACTATTCAAAGACGCGCCAAAAACAGTAATTTTTTCTTCTTTGAGCAAGTTTAAAATATCTTCAATATCAATGTTATCTATAACAGGCAGATGAAACATTGACCCCATTGTCGATCTTACTGTTTTGTCGGAGTATATGTCAGCGCTTCCTTTTGATACAAATACGGCTTTTGAAGCAAATGCATCTGCGGAACGTATTATTGTCCCGAGATTTCCGGGGTCTTGAATATTTTCCAAAATTATAAACAGTCCCTGATTTTTGATAATTTCTTTGATGTTA
>BNVV01000128.1 GCA_025998355.1 Endomicrobiia bacterium | reverse complement strand
TCAAACATCATCCCTACAATATTCTCTATACTCAATTTTCTCTTTACTCATCTACTCCCCCCTATCTTTTCTTACTCCCGACTATCCTTTGTTTTATCAAATGTCCCTTTCTTTACTCCCATTAATACTAAACCCATTCCATCTGACCCGCCTGCTTTCTTTTTCTGTTTCATAGTACTTCTATTGTACTTTTATATATTAGTTATGCAAGAGGTCTAATATACAATAGCAGTTAATTCGCAGTATAGTTTTTTAGAATTTGTACGGAAGCAATCAAATAAGCATAGGAGGACAAGGCACAGCAAGAGGGTTTAGAGAGAGCCAAAGAGGATGGTTTCAACGATAGATATGTGATGGGAACTGGGGTATCACTAAAAGTTACAGCGGGAAATATGTAAATTCAACGTTGACGTATTCGAAGAGTTTGCACAGTCCTTTATGCACGACATGATATGATGCGTGGAACGTGATAATTCCTTATAATTTTGATACAATGCACCGATAATATACAAAGAGTTAGATAAAAATGAAAGAAGTTAAGTAGGTAATCACGACAAACGCATTAAAGCTTTCCTGATTTTTAATTGTTGCAGGCAGTACCAAACCACAGCCTATGAAATTTGTTTAAGTTTAAAATCAGTTGCCCGAAAAACTTTTTTCATGCGTTTGTTGCGAAGCAAGCAATTATGGGGGCATATTTATGAGTATTTTGGGCAAAATAAAAAGTCGTTGTAATATTGAAGGTGGCTATAAAGAGTTTTTAATATTAGCAGTTCCCCTCGCTGTTTCTACGGGCGTAAATGCTATACAGCTTCTTACTGACAGAATTTTTCTTTCCAGGTATTCTCAAGAAGCTTTTTCTGCTTCAACTCCTGCTGGTGGTGCTGAGTGGGCAATCGAATGTTTCTTTTTTGGAATACTTGCTTACGCCAATGTTTTTGTAGCGCAGTATCACGGTAAAAAAGAATACCGCTCCATAGGACCTGTAATGTGGCAAAGTGTATATTTAGCGTTAGTGGCAGCTTTTATAGCTCTTTGTATTTCTTTTTTTGCCAAACCATTTTTTATGAACATAGGTCACCCTCATAACACAGTGCCACAAGAGATAACTTTTTTTAAAGTGTTGTGCTATGGCGCTTTCCCAAGCACTCTAAACGCGGCATTAGCAGGTTTTTATTCAGGAAGAGGCAAAACAAAAACAATGTTAATGGCAAGCATTTGCGGAGTCACCCTGAATATCGTTTTAGATTATTGTTTGATTTTTGGTAATTTTGGATTTCATGAAATGGGTATTGCAGGGGCAGCATGGGCAACAAATATATCTTTAAGCGCTGTAACTATAATTTATATTCTTTTGATTACATCAAAAAAGAATAGCGATATTTATAACACAAGATGTATGAAGATTGATTTTGCCCTTATAAAGAGATTCTTGCGTTATGGCGTACCAAACGGCACAGAATTCTTTTTTGATGTAGCCGGATTTACCATTGTTACACTTATCGTAGGAAGTATCGGTGCGGAAGAGCTTGCGGCAAATAATGTAGTTTCAACTGTGAACCACACGATCTGTATGCCTGTAGTAGGATTTGGTATGGCAACATCAGCAATGGTTGGTAACTACCTAGGAAAAAATAAAGCATCCATTGCTCAGGAAAGCGTAAAATCTTCAATGCACATAACATACACCTATGTTTTACTAGTTGCTCTTGCTTTAATTTTTTTTCCAGATTGGCTGATTTCTCTATTTTCCAGAGGGACGCAGGCTACTTTGGTTGAGCATGCAAGACCGATAATTGCTAATCTCTTTATAATTTTAGCTGTATATTTCGTCTTTGATGCTGCTAATATAATTTTTGCCTCGGCTATTAAAGGTGCAGGTGATACGGTGTTTGTTATGAAAAGACTTTTATTGTTTTCTCTATTTCTTGTGATAATACCTACGTATGTCGGTATTATGATTTTTAAACGTGGAGTATATACAGCTTGGGTATGTTTGTTGTCTTCGGTTATTTCTCTTGCCATCAGTTTTTACTTTAGGTACAAGTCTAATAAGTGGAAAAAAATGCGTGTTATAGAAATGAATATTGTTGATGAATAACGGAGGCAAAATATAATTAAAATTACTAATTTAAATAAATCTTTTGGCAGCAGAGAGTTATTTGATAATCTCAACTTAAATATTAACGCAAAAGAGAGGGTCGGTCTTGTAGGAAGAAACGGACACGGTAAAACAACATTAGACCTCTTGCACAACTAATATATAAAAGTACAATAGAAGTACTATGAAACAGAAAAAGAAAGCGTGCGGAAACAGATGGAATGGGTTTAGGCGATTAATGGGAGTAAAGAAAGGGACGTTTG
>BNVV01000127.1 GCA_025998355.1 Endomicrobiia bacterium | reverse complement strand
ACGTTACCATGACTTTAACGGCACGTTACCATGACTTTAACGGCACGTTACCATGACTTTAACGGCACGTTACCATGACTTTAACGGCACGTTACCATGACTTTAACGGCACGTTACCATGACTTTACATCTTTTCCCATATATTTGCGACTTTACCACATACAATGTTTTATAGATTATTTTGGGGTAGACATTTTCTTATTTTCGGATTTTAAATATCAAACAAGTGTTTTTAAATGACTTATAAGTTTGTAAAGGAATTTATAGATTCAACATCAGTTGTCTTTCATTTTTAATTCTCTATCCAGATGTAAATTATTGGTTAATATATCTTTCTTATTCAATATTCTTCCCTCGGTATATAACACCGTTTGGAATTGTTAGTTTGCCAGATTCTACTTGCTCTGCAAGAAAAAATATAGCTGCTCTGCCTGCTGCTGATAAATTTGTGCCTTGAGCGACAAATAAGGAATTAAGTCGATTGTAGTCAATTTCGTTTATACGCACCGCAATAGTTCTTTGTGGTACTTTGCTTTTATCTAGCACTGGCTTAGTTGCCAAAGTTAGTGTTTCTGCTGCGCTTGATACGTCTAATCTGTTAGCCATTTTAAATGCCTCCGTTAATGTCTTTTGCAAGTATTTTTATTGTTTCAAGTGTCTGTGCTTTTGCGTCACCTGTTGCCTGTATGGTTTGATGTGTTGTTTGGCTCCTGCGAAAAACCTGGTCTACGGGAATTAGATATAATTTTAACCCTTTTGCTTTGTCTTTCATGTCGCTTACAATTTGGCTATGTTGTTTTATTCTATTGTCCACTGCAGTTATGACAATTTTAGAATACAATGGTTTATTTGTGTGCATCTTTTGTCTTGCATCTATGATGTTTGCACTAAAGATCTCTATACCATCTACACAAAAAGGGTCTGGCATTATCGGTGTTATAACTTCATCACTAGCAGTAACTACTTCTCTTTCAAAAGTTCCAAAAGAGGGTGATAAGTCAATAACTGCATATGTATAACCAAATCCAGAAAGCTCACCTATTACATCCTGCATGCAAAAAGGTTCTGATGGAGCTACCTGCTCTATAAAAACCTTTAATTGTCCACCTAGTCCTGCGCTTGGCAAAAGAAAAAGCCCTTGACTTTGTGTTTTTATTACTGCATTATCTAAAGGATATTTTTTAAATAATACGCCAGCAAGTTCGCTTCCAAGCGTTTGTGCACCTATCCATGTGCTAGCATTACCTTGAGGGTCTGCATCAATTAAAACCGTGTCTCCGTAAGTGCTAAGCTCGGCGGCCAAAGTAACGGCAAGACTTGTTTTACCAGTACCACCTTTTTGTAAACTAATTGCTATGGTTTTCAATGCTTAAATACTCCCTTACTAATTTTCAACTGTTTGTCATTATAATCACTAATAGCTACATGTCAATAACTTTGTAGCTGTATGGTAGCTTTTGCTTGAGTTTTCTGCAAGTCCTTCAACTGTTTGTCATTATAATCACTAATAGCTACATGTCAATACTTTGTAGCTGTATGATAGCTTATAAGTGTTTTAATATCTTAATCTGATATAAATAGAAAGTGTAAAACTAATTTATAGTTATTTGTTATTATAATGACTTCTTAACTACTTGTCAATAATATTACAGCTGTATGATAACTTCTAATAAGGTTTTTGGCTTATTTATAGCTGTTTATTATTATAACAACTTCCAGCTATATATCAATAACTTTGTAGCTGTATGGTAGCTTTTGCTTGAGTTTTCTGCAAGTCCTTCAACTGGTTTGTTGTTATAATCACCAATAGCTACATGTCAATAACTTTGTAGCTGTATGGTAGCTTATGAGTATTTTAATATCTTAAATTCATCTAGATTTCCTTAAAATTTAATGTATCTCCATCCATTCCATCTGACCTGCCTGCTTTCTTTTTCTGTTTCATAGTACTTCTATTGTACTTTTATATGTTAATTATCAAGAGGTCTAGTGTATCTCTTATATGCACTATGCTGTCTGTCTTTCAAGCGTTTCCATAGCTTAATTGTACTACAAGCGGTTCCACGCAGCAAGCCTCGGGGCAATAGTTTAACAATGAAAATGCTTCACTAGATTTTACAAAGGTTTGAAAAATAAAATTTCACTATTATATACGCCAAAAGACTCATGTAACAAAGGATCAAAGACTTAAAAAAAGTAAATACGAATCAAAGGTCACATTACGAAATACTACAAAGACTTGACAGATAAAGTTCCAATATGATTACATATACATAGCCCGAAAAGAAGACCACAAAAGACTCATGTAACAAAGGATCAAAGACTTAAAAATTAAATCCAGTATCAAAGATCTTAAGTTAGTGGTCTGTAGGTAAAGCTTTAAAAGTTTTAAGTTTAGTCAAAA
>BNVV01000126.1 GCA_025998355.1 Endomicrobiia bacterium | reverse complement strand
TAAACACTTTTTGCTTCATAAACGGAAACGCAAAGAAAACCTGCATCCGTTTCCTAAAATCACTAAATTTGTTCTTTGTTGCTTTCTCATTTACTTCTAACTTTGTATTCTCTGTTTTCTTATTTACTTCTAACTTTATATCCCCAATCTTGCCCTCTTCTATGATACAGATAAGAGACATTTCACCTCCTTCTTTGTTCTCTCTTATCTTCATTATTTGCTTTGGATCAAACCATACATTTATCTTAGTATAGCTCTTGCTGATATAATAATCCTTAAGCTCTTTTTGAAGTACTTTGATATTTGTGAGGTCGAGTGGTTTACCTATAAACTTACCAAATACTTTCTTCTCTAACTTTTTATAAGAAAATACCTTGTTGCCAGTTAACTCTATTTTACCAAATCTATAAGAGCTCCCTGCAGTCTTTCTAGGTGCAGCTTCTTTCGTTTTAACTTCCTCTTTAACCTTTTCGATTTTAACCTTTTCAACAGCTGCTCTTGCTTTCTTTGCGTCGTCACTTACCTGCTCTGTTTCCACCTGTTCTGCTTCCAATGCGTTCTTCGTGTTCTTTATGCGCTTTTCTTCTTGCTGTCTTTTGCCTGCCATAACAGCATCCCGCTTGACTTCTCTATCATCACCTATGGCTTGCATAGTAAATCTTGTCACCACCATCATCATCAATAAAACAATCAAATACTTCTTCATCCCTTCCCCCTTGGCTACCTTCATACCTTTCACTCTTAGCTCTCTTCGTCCTTTCCATAAAAAACGCAAAGCCAGCTAACTTTAGTTGATTATACTGCAAAATATTTAACAGTGTGTCAAAACGTTCGTTAGCTGATTGCAATTCCTGTGCTTCTGGTTGAAGGTTGAACCTTAAAGATTGAACTTACCAGAATACTCCAAAAACCACTTCAAGTTCACTTCCACAGTACTCTTGCTTACTGTGTCCTTCGTGATTGCAAAACCATCTCTACTTACCTCTGTACTCTTCATTTGCTTCCGTAACACACCATAGCTTTTTCCATGTTTATCGCTTTTATTGTTTGAAGTTCTCATTTTACTGTTTGACTTCCAGAGTGCTCTCATCCTGTTTCCGCGTTACACCATAGCCAAATCGCTTTAAATTCACCTTAAATCGTACCATAATATAGTTTCAAAGATGCGAGGAACTTCTTGCCATTTTTTACCAGTGGATTTATTCAGTCGCAATATTTCCACTAATATCTTTTTCAATTCTGTTAGATGGATTCCAACCTTTTCTTTTTGCTCTTCCTCTGCTCTTTTTTTTCTCTCTTTTCGCACACTCTCTGCTCTTCCTGCTCTTTCTCTCTTTCCCCCCCTCTGATCTTTCTTTCTCTGCTCCCTCTGCTCTTTCTGCTTTTTCTGCTCTTTCTCTCTCTCTGCTCTTTCTCTTTTGCTGGCTCTGGTTCTTCTGTTGGTTTTGGTTTTGGCGCTGTGTCAGGCGCTTGTGCTGATGGTAATTTAGGCAATAGTTTTTCCGTCCCTTGTTCTCCTACCATTGGTTCTATCACTGTTTCTGGCACTGGCGGTGTTACTGCTACAAACTTGTTTGGAGTAATACCCCTTCTGTCTGCAAGTTTAGCATTCTTTGTACCAATTGAAGAAATACACGAACTTATTATCAATCCTATCATCAGCATCGCTGCTAACCCTATCGTTCTTTTCATTATCATCCCTCTCTCCTCTCTTTTTTTTATCCTGCTTTAAAACCTTCTTCTTGGAAATTACTCTACAACCTCTGAAAAACAAAATCGAAACTAGCAACAATAAACACTCACTATATCTGCGATATCATTTTCTTCTTGAATTAATACATAAACTCGTGAAATACTTGTAAAAGCTTTGCACAAGACTCATAAAACTTTTATGAAAGATTTGTGAAATGTTGTTTGTAATATGCTCATCTCGCAAATTTTAAAATCTTTCCTCTTCCTTCCCTTGCGGCAGGCAGTACCAACTCATTCCCCTGTCTAATTATACATGCCTCTTCCTCCTTTTCCTTTTTATATTCGTACTTCTTCCTTTTCATTACCCTTCTTGCCTGCCCTCTTGCTTTTTACATCTTCTTTCAACGTCTAATCCTTCTCCTTATATGCTCTAAAATACTCAAACCTTCTTCAAATACTAAAACCTTCCCCTAAAATACTCATTTCCTTTTCTCTCTTTTTTCTGCACTCTTACTGCTCTCTCTTTATCTCTATGTTTTCCCAAAGCTCTTTTCTTCTTTTCTCTTTTCTTACTTCTTCCTTCCTTAAAATCCTTTTCTTGAAAATTAACCCTCAAACGCTTAATAACAAAATCACAACTATCTGCAAATAATTCCTCTTTGTTTTTCATAACATTAAATTATTTGTTATTTGAAATAGTACAAAATGAGCACTTATACGTTTCTGGTTTGGTCAACTC
>BNVV01000125.1 GCA_025998355.1 Endomicrobiia bacterium | reverse complement strand
GGGCGGATTGGAAGGGAATGAGTCTGCTTTTTTCGAGTTTGATTCTTCCTCTACCTCATCTTCTTGATCTTCACCTGCATTACCTGATTCAGTTTCATCAGAAGAATCATACGAAAGAGAGGGTAGATAACCGAAAGATAATTTTTCCGAGTTTGATTCTTCCTCTACCGTATCTTCTTGATTTTCATTTACATTAACTGACTCAGTTCTACCTGTTATCGGTGCTGCTTCAGATTTTTCCTGCGGCACTTCTTCCTTTTTACCCTTTTCTTCCTTTTCCTTTTCTTCATCGTTTTTTGTTTCGTTTTTTTCCTTATCCTTATCCTTATCGTTTTTTGTTTCGTTTTTTTTCTTATCCTTATCCTCATCGTTTTTTATTTTGTCTTCTGGTGACTTTGGCCCAATCATAGCCACAGCATTAACTGCAGGACTTATTATCATCCCAAATACTATTATTGCTGTCACTACTTTCTTCATTTCTGCTCTTATTATCTTTTTTAGCACTGATGATATTGTTACATTTTCCATATTCATTTCTCCTTTGATATTTTTTATCTTTACTTTTCCTTTGATAAATTTTATTATCTCCTCTATTGCCATTGCAATATTTCTCATTTTACTTCTCCTTTTGTTGTGAATTTTTGTTACTTATACTTCTCGTTCCTTTCCTTCTTTCTGTCTATGCGTTAAGTCTTTCATATACAACCTTTTTAAATTATTTTCTAAAGTCTTGCCCTGCGCTTTGCACTTCTTTTTATTGCAACTTTCTTTGTCTTCAACCATGTCTCCCTTCTTTTGTCTTTTCCTGTTTCTTATTTCTTCCTTCCTTTTATCTATCTATACACCCCCCCCTGTCTCTAAAGTTTCCATTAACCCATACTCCACACCCTCTTTTGATGAGTACTTGTGTGTTTCTTGCTTGGTCAACTAACTTGGCTTAGTAAACTACTCTCTAGACCTGTGATTTCCTGGTTTGGCTAACTGCCCTATAAAACGGGTGTTAAACCCCTCCACATTACACAGCCTTGGCACAACCCGAAACTTTCAAAACTTCATCTTCGGGCAATTAACGCAGAGTTTTCTAACACTAGACTTATTTTTTTAGTCTTTGATCCTTCGATTTACGTCTTTTTGTGATCTCCCTTGTCTTTTGTGATCTTCTTTAAATTATGTGTATCACATTAAAATTTTACTTGTCAAGCCCCTGCATCTTACAACACATTTTGTAAAATCTCATAACTAACACTTGGGCTTGGCTTTCGTTAAGAGAGATTGGGTTTTACATATTAAAATTTTATCTGTCAAGTCTTTAGTAGGGTATCATAACATATTTTGTAGAATCTCATAACTAACATTTGGGCTTGGCTTTTGTTAAGAGAGATTGGGTTGTACATATTAAAATTTTGTCTGTTTTGTCTGTCAAGTCCTTTTAGAATATCACAGGACAAATGCGCAAAAAAAATTCTTAGAGGCTTTGATTTTAAGCTCAAAGCAAATTTTATAGACTGCAATTTGGTAGCGTATGCGACAATAAAAAAATCAAAAAAAGCTTTTATTAAAGCGTATTTACGTGCGTAGGATAATGCCCTCATGTGATCTGTGAACAGTCCATGCCTTTCTTTGCAAACTCTTCACGAGCGTATGCTGTAGCCTCAAGGATATTAATACCATCTGTTATTTTGGCAGTCGCTTTTACGTATATCCTGTCGGATATTAAAACCATCTCATCTGACAGCGTAAGAACTAAACCATTAAGCAGTGGTTTAACAGCTACTAAAATGTCTGAACATGAACGATACCTGTACCCTCCAAATTTGTTAGCCTGATTCTTTGGCGCATTAAGTTTGCACTGAATCTCGGCAACTTTGCCGTAAAATCTACCCATTCTTGTGTTCTCCAACAGTTCATTTTCCATTGTGCTGCCTTCTTAAAGTTTTTTTATTTCGTAGCTTTTTATTACGATACGCTTTAACTATTTTCGTCCTATATGACCTAGTTTGATAAGGTAAAGGCAAAGGCAACTTTACACAACCAGTTCGTCAATCTGTTTCCACTGCTCCCATTGACAATCTGAATATATCTCTTTGTCTGTCTTGGCTCTTTTTCTTTTTCTGCGCTATGATAGAAAATTTATGTCTGTCACCTATTTTGGAATTTGTAATTGTGATATTTGTATTTCTCTCCTCACATGCCTCTACTTCTTCTTTGTCTCTCTCCAGCACTCTCTCGTTTCTTCCTTTGTCTCCTCGATACTATGGAACTATAGATAAACTAACCTGACCCATCTCCTCTTCCAGCCCATCCCAAAAATCAGCTTCGTTCAGTTTCTCTACCCTCTCTTTCGTATGATTCTTCTGATGAAACTGAATCAGGTAATGCAGGTGAAGATCAAGAAGATGAGGTAGAGGAAGAATCAAACTCGAAAAAAGCAGACTCATTCCCTTCCAATCCGCCC
>BNVV01000124.1 GCA_025998355.1 Endomicrobiia bacterium | reverse complement strand
GAAACTTTAGAGACAGGGGGAGGTGTATAGATAGATAAAAGGAAGGAAGAAATAAGAAACAGGAAAAGACAAAAGGAGGGAAACATAGCTGAAGACAAAGAAAGTTGCAATAAAAAGAAGTGCAAAGCGCAGGGCAAGACTTTAGAAAATAATTTAAAAAGGCTGTATATGAAAGACTTAACACGTAGGCAGAAAGAAACAAGGGACATAAATAAAAATAACGATGAAATCCCACAGGAGGGAACAGTAAAAATGAAAGACAACAAAGGAAAAACAAAAATGAAAAATGGAATCGCAGCAATAGAATTAATAATAAAAAAACTTACAAAAGGAGAAGTAAAGATGAGGAACGTAACAACGGCAGTAGAAGAGATAATAAAATTTATCAAAGGAAAAGTAAAAATGAAATTCACCAAAGGAGAAATGAATACGGAAAATGCATCATCGTCAGTGCTAAAAAAGTTGTTGAGAGCAGAAATGAAGAAAGTAGTGACAGCAATAATAGTATTTGGGATGATAATAAGTCCTGCAGTTAATGCTATGGCTACGAATGATCAAAAGCAGGGAGAATCGCAGGGAGGTGGAGATGGAACTGAAACAACAGAATCATCGTCTTCATCATCATCGTCTTCTTCGTCTTCTAGTTCATCATCACAATCACTTGGGAAGGATGATCAAGGAGAGGGAAGTGGAAGTGGTGATAAGACTGTGCTTATTGTAAAAAATGATGAGGCAGAAAAATTTGAAGCGGCGTTAGCAGCTGAAGAAACTGCTCAGAAAGCAGTAAATGAAAAAAGCGATGAACGTAAAACGATTTCCAAAGAAGGACATGAAGATATTAAAAATGCGCAGGAAGAGCAGGAGAATATGGACCGTCAGACTGAGAGAGCCGAGGAAGCAGCGACGTGGGCAAAGATGGAGGCTGAAGAGATTAGAAAGGAGAACGCATATATAGCCGAGGCAGAGAAAGAAGCTGAAGACGAGCGCAACAATGCTAAAGGGGCGCTTGATCAGGTTGAACATGAGAGAAATGGTATTAAAAAAAGTCTTATGCGGGAGAAAAGAAAAGTTGAAATATACGATGGTTTGATTGAGGGTAATAAGGCTAAGGCGGAGAATACTGAGATAATTGAGGTTGATAGGGATAAGGCGAATGAAGAGGTTAAGACTAAAAATGCGGAGTTGATTAAAGCAGAGGCAGAGTTTGAGAAGAAGACTAGCAAACATAAGGGGTGTGATGTTAAAGTTAAGGAGCTAAAAGAGTTGAAAGAGTTATCTGCTGGCGCTGGGATTGAGAAGGAGAAAGAGTCAGAGGAAAAACGGAAGAAGTCGGATAAAACTAAGGATGATTTGGACGCAAGTAAAGCTAAGTTAATCAAGGCAGAGCTGATTAGAAAAGAGAACATAGAGAAAACTACCGCAGACCTCAATACCGCAAATAAAACACTTAAAAACAAACACGATGAGCTTTTGGGTGTGTTAACTGAGATTACGGCTAGACAGTATGATGGAAGGATCCCAGAGGGGCTGGAGAAGAAGAGGGAGGAGGAACAGCATGATAAGGATGTGGCAAAGCGGACGGCTGCTCTTGAGACTGAACGTAAGGAAACGGATACAGAGTTGGAAAAAGTTAATGATCGGTTGAAAGAACTTAAAGCTCAGACTGATGGATTTGAAAAAGAAAGTCAGGAAGCCAAGAAAAGGATTGAAGACATTAGGAAGCAAATAGAACAACGTAAGGCTGATACTGCGGATAAACAGAAGAAAAGCAAGGATAGTGATGATGATAAGGAAGTAATTGATGACCTTTGTAAGACGTTAGAGAATCAGCGGATTGCTAACGATGAGAAGGATAATAAGGAGATTGATAAGTCGGAAAAGGTTGTGACAGACTTAAATGAAAAGATTGAGCAGGCTAAAACTGAAGATTTAAAGGCTAATGAGAAGTTAGCTAGTTTGACTGCCAAAAAGACCAAGGGAAATAGCGAACGTGAGGAGTTGATAAAGGAAAGGAAAGAGATAGATGCAAAGATTGCAAAGAGGAAAAATTTGTTGGATATAGTACATGAGAATCAGCAGCGGATTGACGAAGGCGTTGAGAAGTTCAAGGAGGAAGGGTTGAATAAGGTTTTGACTCCAGAGTATAAGAAGTGGTTGAAGGATGCTTCGGATAAGGATCGTCAGAAGTTGACAGAAAAATTTGATGAAGAGAAGAAAGAACTACAAAATGAGCTTGATAATAAGGAAAATGAGCTTAATACTGTGCTTAAGAAAAAGGAAGATTTGACTACTGAGTCAGATAAACAGAAAGCGGCGCTGGAGGTTAAGAACAAGGAGTTGGCTGAGGCTAAAGCTAGTGCAGATAGGTGTGTAGCTTTTGCAAATAGGATAGAGGAAGAAGTTCGGAAGGAGAGGAAAGAAATTCTGAAGGCGATGGAAAAAGTTCAGAAGGAGAGGGAAGAAATTCTGAAGGAACAGA
>BNVV01000123.1 GCA_025998355.1 Endomicrobiia bacterium | reverse complement strand
GCAACCTCATGCTTTTTACCTTGTGGTGTTGGATATTTTGATACATACGGGCTTTTAGCCCTATTTAGTGTCAATATCCAACACCCTTATACACCTTGATTATACTTGTTTCTTAAGGAACAATTCTTAAACCATTTGGCTATACAAAAGTGACAAAATTGGTGGTGACATCCCTCGAGTATTCTCTTCTGGGATGGTCATAGAAATCTCTCCTCGAGCATTCCACATGCAAATAAGACAATATGAATCAGGGGCTTGTGCGGTCTTCTGTGAGTAGACGCAGTAAGACATGCAGTCGTGTGTGGTAGGCGCGTTGGCTTTGACAACTAACGCTTTAGGTTCTTTGACTTTGCCAGTTGTTAAAAAACTCCTCTAACTCTCTAACTTTTTCGACAAGTTCGTCGGCGACGACGACGTAGCGTTCACTGTCGTGAGCGGCGGTCCGGGCGTTGACGGTGCGGGAGATGCATTTGGTGGCGTTGACGGCGTTTTTAGCGTTGCGAACGGCATCGATGTGGAGAAAGACGGCGTTACCGCCGACGGCTTTGCAGGTTTCGCTTCTGGCGGCGAGGGTGTCGCGGGCGTAGCGGGCGGCGGCGTGGGTGTCGGTAGCGCGTCGATCCTGATGGAATATTTTTTGGTGAATTCGTCGGGAGTTGCGGAGTCGGCGTCGTGGAGAAGGAAACGGTCATCAAGGGAGATGCCACCAATAACTTCGGCGACGATATGTTCTGCAAAGAGGGCGGCGGCGCGGCAGCAAGTCTGACGGAAGCCTCGGCGCTGCTAAGGCCGGCGTCGGAGTGGGTGCAGAGTACGACGATGCCGGCAACGCTGTGGGCAGTATCGAAGGCTTTCCTATCAACGGGGGGGGTTGTTCTGTTGATAACGTTGGCGGCATGTTTGAGAGCTGTTGAGGCAGTGACGAAGGTCTCTCTGGCGGCAGCGGTGGCATGCGGGAAGAGCGTTGATGAAGTTGTTGAGGGCGGTTAGATCTAGAGTTGAATTTGAAGTTGTAACTGGATTTGGACTAATCCCTTTAGGGCTAGCAGGAATATTCCTATCTAGAGTATCATGTGTGTTTTTGTCTCTGTCTTCAGGACAGCCTTTACACGAACTTAACACAAGACCAAACAAAACAATTGCACTCATTATTTTTTTCTTTTTCATTAGACCTCTTAATAATTAACATATGAAAGTACAATAGAAGTACTATGAAACAGAAAAAGAAAGCAGGCAGGTCGGGTGGAATGGATTTAGTATTAATGGGAGTAAAGAAAGGGACATTTGATAAAACAAAGGATAGTCGGGAGTAAGAAAAGATAGGGGGGGTAGATGAGCAAAGAGAAAATTGAGTGTAGGGAATATTGTAGGGATGATGTTTGAGTACTTTAGGGCAATATCCGAACGTATTATTTTATTAGACCTGAGACAGTTACAATGTCAGCAAAAGTTGTGGATATAGACATAGGGTATGTATAAGAAGTATTAATGAGTAGCGGGGAAAATACTAGATGGGAATAGGTATTGTTAAAGGAAGGTGCAGAAGTAGAAGTAGCAGTGATAGATGCTACGGAACAGTGATACAAAGACCTAAAAAAACAGCGAAAGCAGCAAAGCAAGAAGAAAAAGAGACATACAATAACCGTTGGTAGTAGTTAAATTAAAGGTGAGCAAATAATATGCACAGCGATTGAAAAGGCAAGGAGCACGATTTTGGTTTATTTAAAAAGGCATGTATTTATGGAAGAAAGACAACAATAAGATACATGGCAGATACAGGATTTATGAGGCCTTGACAGAATTGTTCCCTGCAGTGCTCTCTGCGCTTCTCTCGCTCTTCCCGGCACTTCCAGCGCTTCCTGTGCTTCTCCCTGCTGCACTTCCTACGCTCTCAGTTCAACAATTCCATGCCACGGGCGTTCTTCCCACGCTTTCGGCGCTCCCAGCACTAACAACACAGCCACCAGCTTTCTTCGCACTTCGGCGCTCCCAGCACTTCTAGCGCTTCCTGCGTTTTTCCCACCAATTCTTGCGTTTGCACATCTCTTCTCAGCACTCGCCGCGCTATTTCCCGCTCCGCATCTGCTACCACTCCATTCAGCCTTTGTTCTATTATACGATTTAACGCCGGCGTCATGTTGTACTGGTGCCACAGTTCGATTTGCAATTCCAGCTGCGCTCTCTGTGCTATTCTCAACGTTTCCTGTGTTCCCGTGACTCTTCTCAGTGCTTCCCGCGTTCTTCCCAGCGCTTCCTGCAATCTTTGCGTATTATACACCCTTCGCTCTAGCCTCTCCAAGCGCCCACTTATTTGCCCATTTATTTCTACCCACCGCACTCTTACCCTCTGCGTCCCAGGAAATAGCGATGAAAACGATGACGACTCATCCCGTGCTTCTTGCTCTATCCGCACCCATCGCTCTTCCTGTGTTTCCTGCGCTCTTCTCAGCTCTTCCTGCGCTTCTCTCAGCTCTTCCTGCACCC
>BNVV01000122.1 GCA_025998355.1 Endomicrobiia bacterium | reverse complement strand
CGGCTTTACTGGTAGTACGTCTTCCACCTCTGATGACGGTGTTGTTGCTGATTTTTCTTCTTCTTTTGCTTTTGCTCTTCTTATTTCTTCTATTTTCTCATGGGTAGCAGTCCTTCTGTTTACGAGTCTAGCGTTCTTTTTATCGCACGAACTTAAAAAAAGACTAAAAAGAGTAAATGTAATAAATGTAGTTAATAATGTTTTTAGTTTCATCGCTGTATTCTCTTTGCCTGTGGTTTCTGTTTTTTCATCATAATATCCCTGATATTATAGCACAATTTTTATAAATCTTTACATACATTATTTCTTTTGATATCATAACGCATTTTCTATAAATCTTGCAGCCACTCAAAGGTAACATTGTCTAGTAAAGCTCCAAGCACACTTTGTTTATTAGACTCTTGTGCAACTTTCGAGTATTAAATTTTAATTACAAATACCTGAAACCTGAGTTAAATCGCAGTCCAAAGCGTCTTTGGCGGTTTCTACATCTATTCTGTACTATTTTGAACCTTTTTGCCCCCCCCACTATCTTTTCTTACTCCTTGTATCCTTTGTTTTATCAAATGTCCCTTTCTTTACTTTCATTACTACTAAACCCATTCCATCTGACCTGCCTGCTTTCTTTTTTGTTTTATAGCACTTCCATTGTACTTTTATATATTAGTTGTTAAGAGGTCTATTTATTTGAAGTCCCTGACAATACACAAGCCTTAGGTCACAGAAAATTACTTTTGCTTTAGCAGAAATTATAATACCACAAACTACCAGAAGTTTAATTATACTTTCACAATAAACCTCCGCACAGCAAGCTGTGAGGCAATAGTTTAACAACAAAATATTTTAAAGGAAGTTATGTGAAATGCTATTTTTTTTAAAGTATTTGTTTTTGTAGAGTCATTTCGTGTTTATAACGAAACAATGTTTGCACCGAAGAACTTTTCAAGCTTACCACGGGTCTGTAAATTTAAATTTCTTCAAGTCTAGCTAAATTTAAATTTCTTCAAGTCTAGCTAAATCTAAACTTCTACAAACAACTTCCTTGCAAACAATTTTTAGTTTATTACAAAGAATGATTGACTCGAAAGTTACCATAGCCACTTGATCATTACATACAGACATAAACATAAATCCAAATCCATGCGTACTGACATAAATCCCTAAATCCGTTTATAAGTCATCGTTTTTTGAGCTTTTTTCGTTTTACTAGATAGTCACTAACTGCCTCATCAACAATTTCATAGACATTTTTTTCATCATAAAAAGCAACTTCTTCTAAGAGTCTTCGTTTGGTTTTTAAAATATATGTCGTCCACTTAACCAGCTTATCTGCTTGCTGGTTTGTAGATTTATCCGTTTGTAGTGTTTCTTTGCTTGAAAGCTCTTTTGGATCTATTGGTGTAACTCCGTGTCTTTGGAACACGTTGTCTAATTTAGCAAAATCTGGTTTAGTCATTTTTATCTCCCTGTGTTTTCAAGTCTTTTTCATTATAAGATCTGCTAGCTTAGAATATGCAACAGCACCTGCTTGCGAGGGATTAAGCAATATTAGTGGTATGCCTGCCATGCTTGCTTGGGGATGTTGAATTGTGAAATCGATGTTTATGGGAAAAACAATATCGGGGAATTTTTCTTGTAGAAGTTTTAGCGTTGCATTGCTCATATTGGTTCTATTATGTACTTTTGTAGGAAGCAATCCTAATATTTGAAGTTTAGGATTTAATCCTCTTTTAACTTGTTCTACCATGTCAAGAAGTTGTTTTAATCCTTGCAGTGATAAAAAATGCGTTTCTACGGGTACCAAAATTTCACTGGCATATACAAGTGCAGAAATGCTCAAAAAACTTTCCGATGGAGGTGTATCTATAACGATATAGTCATAATTACTCTCTATAGGCGTAAGCAGTGCCCTTAGTTCTCCTGTGCTTGCTGCTGTCATGCCTGCTTGTGTTTGGGCTAGATCTGTGTGTGCAGGCAGAATGTCCATGCCAAAAGAAGTTTTGATTATAACATCTTCAGGCGAAAGCGTTATGTCTTTGAAGAGATTATGTATTGATTTAGTGATTGTTGTAATGTCTATGCCACAAGATATTGTCGCGCTAGCTTGCGGATCTATATCCACAAGTAAAACTTTTTTTCCTGCCTTGTGTAACCCAGCAGCAAGGTTAACTGCTGTGGTTGTCTTTCCAACCCCACCTTTTTTGAGAGCAACGGCAATCGTTCTTGTTTTTCCCATAAAGTTCCTCTAGAAAATTGCTTATCTGCTATAAAATTGTTTTTGTATGTTTGTCTACTTACAGTTTTGTCGATATACCACCATGCTTACAAAATAACAAAAAAGAAGAAGTTTTGTCTACTTGTCCACTTACAGTTTTGTCGATATACCACCATGCTTACAAAATAACAAAAAAGAAGAAGTTTTGTCTACTTGTCCACTTACAGTTTTGTCGATATACCACCATGCTTACAAAATAACAAAAAAGAAGAAGT
>BNVV01000121.1 GCA_025998355.1 Endomicrobiia bacterium | reverse complement strand
TCTGTGACCATATATCGTGTGTTAATGTTGTCGTGCCATGGTTGATTCGACAACGACACGGATGGCCGATCATTCTGCTGTGGCTGCACACCACTCGAGCTACTTGAACTTGAACTACTCGAGCTTGAGCCTGGAATGCTTGAAGGTGAAAATGACGAAAATGAACTTGATGAGCTCGATGAAGATGAACTTATTGAACTTGAGAATGAACTCGAATTGCTCGAACTTAAACTAGCTAAATTTGATGAAAACGAGCTATTTTGAGGACGCATCAGAACTTCCCCACAAACAATCGAGATTGGCGAATCCTTGCAACTGAGATCTCAACAAGTTAGATTCTTTGATTTTTGTTAATACTTTCAGCTCCGTCGGAGAAATTCTTACAACTAAGGAGTCTGATGATGATGGACAAATCGTAAAAGCCCTCGCAATATGATCATGACCGATCCTAATATAATTTTTAGAGCTGTCTTCCATACAATAGTATTCCCAATTTGTTCCTTCAGAACCTTCTATATTGAGGGCGTAACAATATTCACCGTCTTTCTTGCAAATAACAAAGTCTTTAAATAGAGCAGGATCAGGATCAAAAGGACTACTCGAGCTTGATCTTGAAGATGAGATTGGGCTGCTTGTGCTGATGCTTGGACTGCTTGAATCGCTCGGTGAAGGATTACTCGAGCCTGGGGTTGTGCTTGGGCTTGGACTTGAACTGCTTGAACTCGAGCTACTTGAACTTGAACTTGACGGTAGTGATAATAGTGGTATAGATCCAGCTGGAGTTGAACTTGGACTTGAAGATGAACTTGAGCTTGGACTGCTTGAAGATGATGAACTAGATGAAGATGTGCCTGCGCCAACACTTGAGCTTGAACTGCTTGCGCTCGAGCTGCTTGAGATTGAAGATGAACTTGAACTGCTCGAGCGTAGATTTGGAAGCACACTCGATTTTAAAGCACTCGAGCTACTTGACGAGGATGACGAGCTACCTTTTTCTTCCTCCGACTCTTCTGCTGCCATCGTCGGCTCCTGTGCTTCCGTTGACGCTTTCTCCGCATTCTGCAAGTCCTCTTCCTGCTTCTGTTTAACCTTATCCGCCCTCATCATCTGAATGGCCTGGGCCTTAGCCTCACCATGCCCCGCCTCACACATCTGCTTAAACAGCCTAATCACATTATTCCACTCCTCGACCTCATCCCCACGCGTTTTAGCCGCCTCCTTCCACAGACGAGCCGCCTCCTTCCACTGACAAGACGTCTCATGCTTTTTAGCCTCAGCTTCACTCTCTAAAATCTTACCATATTTACTCTCGGCCCGTTCAATGCATGCTTCTACATCTTCTGCTGCTCTCAAAATTGCCCCAATTTCAGCCACTCTCTGGCGAGAAAACTGAACAGACTCATTGGCCATCTCTTTATTCCCATTCGACAGCGTTTTACTCAGCTGCTTCTCCCACTCTCCAACAAGCCTCTTATACAACTCCTCCAACCTCTTCAACAACCCAATATCATTTGAAAATGGCGGGACAGCATTCTTAAGATTATTCTCAATCAATCGAGTATCATTAGAAATCTTATCAATCTCAGTCACATCAAACGGTTGCATCACAACAGCAGATGGAGATGTAGTTGCATTTGTCAGGCTCTGTTGGGGCACAACTAGATTGCTATCGCTTCTTCTTACCTCTCCTCTTTCTTTTGCTCTTTCTGCTTCCTCTTCTTCTTTTGTTTTTCGTTGTGTTTCAGTTTCTGCTTTTTTTCGTTCTTCTTCTTCTTCTTCTTTTGCTCTTTGTGCTTCTTTTATTTCTTCTATTTTCTCTGGAGTAGCAGTCCTTCTGTTTACGAGTGAAGCGTTCTTTTTATCGCACGAACTTAAAGCAAAACTAAATGCAACAAATATGCTCAAATATTGCTTTAGTTTCATTGTTATACTCCTTTTTTTGCTTGTAGCTCTTATTTTTTTCACGATGTCTCCTCTTTTCTCTTTCTTTTTTTGTTCTTTGACTTCTTTATATTTCTTTCTTCTTACCTATTGACATATTAATAGAATGTCTTTGACACAGGCAACATAGCCTTTGTAAATTCTTTCTTGTTTTAAGATAGATTTAATGTCTCCTTTGATACGATAACATAGCCTTTGTAAATTCTTTCTTGTTTTAAGATAGATTTAATGTCTCCTTTGACACAACAATAAACGTCGCCTTTGTAAATTTTTTCTGATGTTTAAGATAGATTTGTTGAAGCTTGTTAGGAGTTGTTAGCTCTAAACCATAGATATCCATAATCGACAAAGGCTACTAATATTATCTTGTCAATACTTCAAAAATATGCCACAAATGCTGAGGGCGGGATTTGAACCCGCATCCGTATCAAGGACACGCCCCTCAAACGTGCGCGTATGCCAGTTCCGCCACCCCAGCAACAACTACACTACTTGCTTTCAGACTGCTTTGCAGGAGTACTTAGAGAAGTGCTAGAAATATCATTTACGACAG
>BNVV01000120.1 GCA_025998355.1 Endomicrobiia bacterium | reverse complement strand
AATGCCAAGCAATACAAGTTATCAAAAGTATAACAGCGCTAGAGTATTTTGCCGTCATGACTTAAAGAAAGAACTTTTGGGGTGGCGGCCTTGGAGCGATGACTTTATTGCAACGCTAGCAATGAGGCAACAGAGAAGGGATTCTAAGGTTATGTTACTAAACACCACAGCAACAGTTACAGCTCTTCAATTTCCACCGCTTATACCGCGCAAAGCAAGTTGTGCGGAGGTTCATTGCTTATAACAAGCTTTATCTTGTTCTATCGCTTCTTTCATTGCCTGTTGTACGTATTTTTCCGTAAAGTGTTTATTTTCTTTTTCGTTTTCTGCGGCTTCCATGCTTACTCCAGTAATAAACTTTGAATTTAACTACCAATCCTTTGACTTAAGAGCAGTTTGTTGTCCTTTGTCTTTGTTGTTGCATTATAGCAAGTGCCGGATTTCAAGAACAGCAACTTGCTTATGTTATATATATTAGACCTCTTGCACAACTTGAGTATTAAATTTTAGAATTACAAATACCTGCAACTGTCTTGCGATAATATGTTCGGGTATTGCCTGAAGTATTCAAACATCATCCCTACAATATTCTCTGTACTCAATTTTCTCTTTGCTCACCTCTCCCCCTATCTTTTCTTACTCCTTGCTATCCTTTGTTTTGTCAAATGTTCTTTCTTTACTTTCATTAATACTAAACCCATTCCACCAGACCTGTCTGCTTTCTTTTTATGTTCCATAGTACTTCTATGTACTTTTATATGTTAATTATTAAGAGGTCTAATGTTTAAGAAAAAATGGTTTTTAATGATATATGGAGATAGCGTGGATTTTAAGGAGATCTAGATGAATTTAAGATATTAAAATACTTATAAGTTATCACACAGCTGTAATATTATTGACAAGTAGCTATTAGTGATTATAATGACAAACAGTTGAAGAACTTACAGAAAACCTAACTAAAAGCTATCATATAGCTGTAATATTATTGACATGTAGCTATTAGTGATTATAATGACAAACAGTTGAAGAACTTACAGAAAACCTAACTAAAAGCTATCATATAGCTGTAATATTATTGACAAGTAGCTATTAGTGATTATAATGACGAACAATTATGAATTGGTTTTGTACTTTCTAACGACACCAGTTTAATAAGCTATTTAAATACCAATATTCTGCGCCATATTCTACATGTTTTACTAGTGCTGTTTGTTATCCTACTCTTTCTTTTTCTTCTGCTTCTATTCTTACTATTTCTTCTTCTATCTCTACCTTCGCTCTTTTTGCCATTTTCCGCTCTTCCTGCGCTTTTCCCGCTCTGCCAGCGCTCTATCTTTATCCTTATCTTTATCCTTATCCTGCTCTTCCAACGCTTTTTCCCGCTCTTCCAACGCTTTTTTCCGCTCTTCCCGCGCTTTATCCTGCTCGTCCCACGCTTTATTATGTCGATCCACTGGTTTTTGCTCATCCGCAGGCGCAGGAGGATGCTGGGCATGAAGCATAGCCGTTATCTGATCCTCAGCTAGTAGCTTCTTTCTCTCTTCATCTTGTTTTGCTTCTGATCCAGGTTCCGTCACTGTTTCTGCCACTGGGTCTCTGTTTGAGTCTGGTTTTGGGTCTTGCTCTTGCGCTAGTTCTGGCACTGGTTCTGGGGGTTTGGCAAGCTCTGACTCTACTAGGGGAGGCTCTGGCGGTGCTGCTGGTGTACCTTCCGCTGGCGCTGGTGCTGGTGCTACCACTGTCGCCGGTCCATGCTGTGTTTTCATATTCGGAGGCAAAGCTGGCGCTGGTGCTGGCGCTACCGCCTTTAGTGGCAGTGGAGAATTAGGCTGCACCGGTGCAACTGCTGGCCCACCTTCTACACCCTGCTGTTCTTCTTTCTCTTTATTTTCTGTTTTATTTGCTTCAGATCTTTCCTGCGGCACTTCTTTTTCTTTACTTACTTTTTCCTGCTGTTCTTTTTTCTCTTTATTTTCTGTTTTATTTGCTTCAGATTTATCTGCTATTACATCTGTCGACCCACCTTCTCCAGCTGCTCCAGCTCCATCTCCATCTGTTGGCTTTAGCTTATGTGAAGCCATAGCATTAACTGCAGGACTTATTATCATCCCAAACACTATTATTGCTGTCATTACTTTCTTTGCTTCTACTCCCACTACCTTTTTAGCACTGATGTTACTACGTTTTGTACTTTCATTTTTCCCTCCTGGGAGATTTTTGTTACTTCTATTAGACCTCTTGCACAACTAAATATTAAATTTTAGAATGAACCTCCGCACAAAGCAAGACGCGCGGTATCAGTGGAGACATTGAAGAGCTGTAATTGTTCTTGCTCAAACTCTATGTTCGCAAGCGTTATCAAATTTCTTTTATTATTTGAATTAGGCTATTATAACACTCTAAATTCCCAAATACAGCTTTTCTATACTAGACCTCTTGCATAACTAAGTATTAAATTCAGAATTACAAATACCTGCAATCAAGTTAAATCGCAGTCCAAAGCGTCTTTTGCTATTACTTATCTATCTTTTTAGACTATTTTGAACCTTTTTACC
>BNVV01000119.1 GCA_025998355.1 Endomicrobiia bacterium | reverse complement strand
GCAACTGATTTTAGACTCCATAAACTGCAATTTGGTACTAGACCTCTTGCATAACTAATATATAAAAGTACAATAGAAGTACTATGAAACAGAAAAAGAAAGCGGGCGTGTCAGGTGGAATGGGTTTAGGCGATTAATGGGAGTAAAGAAAGGGACGTTTGATAAAACAAAGGATAGTCGGGAGTAAGAAAAGATAGGGGGAGTAGGATGAGCAAAGCAAATACAGATTTATAGGACTGACAAAATACATACAAACACACTAACCCCCAAGAAGAGATCAAAGAAACACCCACTAACAAAAGAAGATAAAGAGTTAAATAGGGAGATTTCATCAAATGAGTATTATAGTGGAAAATGTGATAGTATTTGTTAAAAGGTTCAAAATAGTCTAAAAGATAGATAAGTAATAGCAGAAGACGCTTTGGACTGCGATTTAACTCAGGTTGCAGGTATTTGTAATTCTAAAATTTAATACTCAAGTTGTGCGAGAGATCTAATGAAATACAAATTAAAAACAATCTTGCTTAAAATAATTGCTCTATTTTTTCCTGTTACATGTTCTCTGTGCGGGGATGATTTGCATTCACTGTCTAACACCGCAATATGTAATAAATGTAAAGAATCACTGCCTTTAATAAAAGGTCTTGTATGTCAAAAATGTGGTTTGCCTTTGTGTGACGGCGGAGAGTTCTGCCGAGAATGCAGGAAACATTCCAAAGAATATAATTTTGATAAAATGAGATCAGTTTATTTGTATAAGGATTTGACAAGAAGGTTAATTTTAAAATTTAAATATTCCACATAGATCTTTTCTTGCGCAAGATCTTGGTTTGGCTATGAATGAAACTTTGAGACAATATAATTTTTACAATGATTCCGATTTTGTAGTACCAGTGCCTTTAAATATTTTAAGGAGAATAAAAAGAGGGTACAACCAAGCGGAACTCTTAGCGGAAGAAATATCTCTTAAAACGAATATTCCTTTGTTGAAAAATGTTTTATTTAGAAAGAAAATTACAAAACCTCAGTTTAGATTGTCAAAAGTTGAAAGGTCAAAAAATATCAAAGGTTCGTTTTTTGTAAAAAACTATGTAATCATAAAAAATAAAACGATACTTTTAATAGATGATATTGCCACGACTTCAATTACAGTATCTTCATGTTCGTTAGCATTGAAAACTGCTGGAGCAAAAAAAGTGTATGTATTGACGTTGGCAAGAGATTAAGAGGTGCAGACATGATCTGTCTATAAACTTTTGTTACCTTAGCGTAGTAATTCCCCTTTTTAATGACAGACGCTGCAGACAATTCCACTTAGTGTTATAACACAGACTCTGCAATAACACACAATTCGACTATACACAGCCAGTTTTATAGTCGTCTCGAGCTTGGTAAGGAGAATGTGAGTTTAAAATAAAAAGAAAATGTTTTGGATTATGAGGTTGGATGGGGGCCTAGTGAACAAAGTAGGGAGAATCTAACGAGAGTTAGTTAGTTTACTATAGTAAACTAACTTAACATTGATGTAAGGGGTGACAAAATGGTTGATCTTTGTAGGAGGAGTGTATACTAAGGACATATTCATTAGATTTAAGACAACGAGTATTGAATTGCACAAGAAGAAGGGCATAGACGCAAATGTGTAATATATTTAAAACAGGATATTGTATGACCATTATGTACGGAGTAAGCGAGCAAAAGCTAGACAGCTTGAAGCCTACAATAGCAAGATAAGGCGACCGTAGGGAAGAGTTAGCTAAATACATAAAAGAACAATCCCTCAAAAACATTGTTGGAAAATAGGGCGTGTGTTTGGAACTATAGTAAAATCGTTTGAAGTTGCACCGTACCGTAAAGAAGAAGAAGATGTATGGAGATAGCATATACTCACCTCCTTAAGCTGCGAGATGGTGCAACTTCAAGTGATTTGACTATAGTGAAGTAGAAGTGTTAAAAAGGATACGAAGTTTAAAGATTACATATGAATAAAAAGAATTTTTGTATAAAGAACGAAATAAACAAAAGCGCAAGGAGTTTATGCGCCAGATAAAGAAAAAGGAAGAAAGAGATTTAATTTTTGTAGATGAAAGTGGGATAAATCATCAATATGAAAAGGAATATTGCTGGGTATTAAAGGGGAAAAATATATGAAAACAAGAGCGGGAAAGCAAGGAGTCGTACAAATATAATAGCCAGGCTATGCGCAGAGGGGCGTTATAGCGCCTGTATTTTAAAGAACATACAGATACGGATGTATTCCGGTTGGAATAATTAGTACCTCAAGTTAAAGATTTGGTCAAGTAATAATAGACAATGCAAGCATTCCATAAGGGTAAACGCGTAGGAGAGATAACAGAAAAGGCCAGCTGTAAACTTTTATATTTACCGCCGTATTCACCAGTTTCGGTGTCGTTTTACATGATATGGTACGTATTTACGTATTAGACCTCTTGCGTAACTAATATATAAAAGTACAATAGAAGCACTATGAAACAGAAAAAGAAAGCAGGCGGGTCAGATGGAATGGGTTTAGTATTAATGGGAGTAAAGAAAGGGACGTTTGACAA
>BNVV01000118.1 GCA_025998355.1 Endomicrobiia bacterium | reverse complement strand
AAAGACTTTAAACAAGCAGCTGCTGCGCAGTTCATAAGCTCAAAGACACACAATGATAAAAAGGAAGTAGAAAACAATGAAGAGTTTGCAATAGAAAAGAATCAAGAAGTAGAAAAGCACAAAGAAGAACTTACGATAGAAAAGAAAGTAGCGGTAGAAACAAAAACAAAGCACTTAAGCTTACTAGTTAAGCCCAGCACTTATGCTAGATTAAAGGCACAAAGCAAAAGCAAGGATTTGAGTATAAATGAAATAGCAAACCAAGTCCTTGAGTACTATGCAAATAGGTAAAAGACGCAGTTGATGGCAAAAGAGTAAAAAGATGCGGTAATGAGGATTTGACAAATAGCGACGTTTTAAAACAGAATTTTAAAAAGGGTGTCTTATGAAAATACCTAGAATCACCTTGAAACAACAATATTTAACTCCTTATCTTCTTTTGTCAGTGGGTGTTTCTTTGATCTCTTTTTGGGAACTAGTGTGTTTGTATGCATTTTGTCAAGGCCTCATAAATCTGTATCTGCCATGTATCTTGTTGTCTTTCTTCCATAAATACATGCCTACTAAAATAAACTAAAATCGTTCCTTGCCCTATTATCGCTGTGCATACTATTTGCTCGCCTTTAATTTAACTACTACCAACGGTTATTGTATGTCTCTTTTTCTTCTTGCTTTGCCATTTTCGCTGTTTTTGAAGTCTTTGTATCACAATTCTGTAGCATCTATCACTGCTACTTCTATACCTTCCTTTAACAATCCATTCTTCCCATCTAGTGCATATTCCCCACTACTCATTAATACTTCTTCTACATACTTTATCGTCCTATATGCACAACTTTCACTGACATTGTAACTGTCTCCTATCTGATAATACGTCCGATATTGCCTGTAGTATTCAAACATCATCTTTACCATCTTCTCTATACTCAATTTTCTCTTTGCTCCTCCTGTCTTCCTCCTTTTCTTTTCTTCTCTCCTGACTATCCTTACTGTTTTGTCAAACGTCCCTTTCTTTACTCCCATTAATCGCCTAAACCCATTCCATCTGTTCCGCACGCTTTCTTTTTCTGTTTCATAGTACTTCTATTGTACTTTTATATATTAGTTATGCAAGAGGTCTAATGTCCGCTAATGTTATTTAGCAGACATTCAAACTCTTTTTCTTACACCTTTTTCTTCTTTTGCAAGACTTCCAAACTCTTTAAAAAACATTTCTTTTTTCTTTTCTTCCTTTTTTATACTTTCCACTTTCCCTTACTTTATATTTGCCGCAAGAATCATCAAAAACATTGCTCTGTTAGTTCTTTTGCGCTTAAACCGATTAGATTTTTTTCAATTGGCTCGGCAAGAAAAGCCTGTGCTTCTTTGTGGACAAGAGCAGTGTATTGCGCTATTGTCAAGCCACGTGTTTCATTGTGTATTTGCAAGCGTATAGCATCTATTTCCTGCATTGCTTTTGATTCGTGTATTTCATTGTTAGATGTCATAATTTACTACCTCCGCTGGTGTGTGAATAAATATCCTCTTGTAACCTTCTTTAGCGTTTATAATTTCTGTTTCTATAATTGTCTTAGTTTCACAATGTGCTTAAAATTGAGGCTCACAATAAAGTCAATATCATTTACTGTTGCACTTGCTATATGTAGGGCGTCTGTAGCAAAGCGATTGGGAATAATACCATTTTGTACATAGATATTAGCAAGTCGGCTAGTTTCGTCACTTGCTGATAGTGTTTTGACGTTGTACTCTGATATTAGCGCCTTCATACGATCTCGCTTGTTTTCATCCGTTGTCTTATTTAGTTCTTCTAAAACATACTCCGAGGTAAAAGACTCAAACCGTCGGAGGCGTATTTTGCTAAAAAGCTTTAGAGTATCCGATTATACTGCGGGGCATCATCCGCAAAAGGAAAGTTAAATATTGTTGTTTCAAGATAGATTTTAGGTATTTTCATAAGACGCCCTTTTTAAAATTCTGTTTTAAACGTTGCTAGCTATTTGTCAAATCCTCATTATCGCATCTTTTTATCTATTTGCATAATACTCAAGGACTTGGTTTGCTATTTCATTTATGCTCAAATCCTTGTTTTTGCTTTGTGCCTTTAATATCGCATAAGTGCTGGGCTTAACTAGTAAGCTTAAGTGCTTTGTTTTTGTTTCTACCGCTACTTTCTTTTCTATCGTAAGTTCTTCTTTGTGCTTTTTTACTTCTTGATTCTTTTCTATTGCAAGCTCTTCATTGTTTTCTACTTCCTTTTTATCATTGTGTGTCTTTGAGCTTATAAACTGCGCAGCAGCTGCTTGTTTAAAGTCTTTCATTTGTTACCCCCTTGTGATTGATATGTATTCCTTTACAAACTCTTGATAGTCACGAGCGCCATTACTATTAGGCGCATAAGTGTAAATATCTTGCTTTGCGCTTTGAGCCTCTTTTATTGTTATGTTTTCCCTAATTGTTGTCTTGTACAATTTAGTCTTTAGGTTACTTGCGATTTTGCGTAAAGTATCTGCAATATCACGGCTGATGAGCGTTCGCTCGTTGTATCTAGTAAGCAATATCCCTCCTATCTTTAATGCATTATTACAAT
>BNVV01000117.1 GCA_025998355.1 Endomicrobiia bacterium | reverse complement strand
GGCCGTTAACTCAAACGACATTTTAAACTTTCAATAAATCTGGATGAACGTTTATATTTATCGGTGTCGTGTTATCTTCTGAACCTGATACTTCAACAGCTTGAGGAATACGCTTAGCCATTATCTTAATAAAGTCCCTGTAGTTATCATCGCTTGCGTTAACCCACTTGGCAAGTCTTTCCTTGCCGCCAACTTCTTCAAAAACTTCATCAAAAATTCGTGTACCTTCTTACGCTTCTCTTTACTCTCTGATGCCCATCCGCCAAATTTCTTGTGTCCCTTTACAAACATATACACCTCATTACTTTGGTAATAATACAACTTTCATACAACTTTTTTACCAACCTTAACAAATTAATTCCAAGCAATGGTGTTTGTTTAAAGACTTGCCTGACGTACAGGTTGGAAGGCTCATAAAGGCTATTTTTAGCTATGAATGTGAGGGGAAGGTAACAGGGGCTTGATCCGATATCTTTAATGCAGACATTCGTGATTATACGCAAGGATTTGGATGAAGATAAGGTCAGGAGATCGCTAGTACATGAAAGGAATATCAAATCTTATCAAGCTAGGATGAAGAAAAAAATATCAAATTCTCGGTAATGGTTAGGAATAATACTTGACAAAATAAAATAAAATGTATAAAATATTGTATAGTAAATTTATACAAGGATAGGGCAATGGCAGAGTTTAAAACACCTTTGACATTCGGATTGAAAATAAAAGAATTAAAAGAATCACTAGGGCTTAATTCTACGGACTTTGTTAGAGAATTAAAGGAACAGTGCGGGTTAAGCATAACTAGGTCGTATGTGTCACGTATTGAGCGTTACGGAGCTATTCCAAGAACTAGTGTCATTGAACAAATGGCTAAAGTCTTAGAAGTTGAACCGTCAGTCCTTTTGGGAATAGCTAAATCAGTAAAGCTTGCAAATTCTTTAGTGCGAATTAAAGAAAAATATGACTAAAGGAGGGAAAACACTTTGAAAGTAATACAATTGTTGTGTACAGTTGTTGCTGTAATGGGATGTATTGTACAAAATTATTATTAAGTTTTTAAGTTTTTAAACATAAATTTGTTTGGATGTTTACATCTATGGGAAATTTAAATATCCCTATTTGGAGCAATAAATCATTTACCAGTTTCCTCAAAATAATCAAACCTGAGGATAGTAATTAAAATCTATTTTATTCCATGCTTTATGCATTCTATTCTTTAAAATTACAAGTTCAATTTCACGTGGGCTTTTTACTTTTGCTTCGTTAACTATCTCCCGCTTTTCATTTAGCGTTGATTTTGTCCAATTCTGTTTTAATTGTAATCCTATCAGCACATCAGCGGAGTATTCTATACTTCCGCTTTTTTTAAAACTTTCAAAACCAACTTCATTTAAATAGTTAGTTCTGTTAAATGATGATATCACTATTACTGGAATGTTGTAATCCCTGCTGATTCTTTTTAATTCTGTCATATTTTTGTCAATAGATCTCTTGCATAACTAATATATAAAAGTACAATAGAAGTACTATGAAACAGAAAAAGAAAGCAGGCAGGTTAAATGGAATGGGTTTAGTATTAATGAAAGTAAAGAAAGGGACATTTGATAAAACAAAGGATAGTCGGGAGTAAGAAAAGATAGGGGGGGGTAGACGAGCAAAGAGAAAATTGAGTATGGAAAAGATGACAGGGATGATGTTTGAATACTTTAGGACAATACCCGAACATATTATCGTAGGAGACAGTTACAGGTATTTGTAATTCTAAAATTTAATACTCAAGTTGTGCAAGAGATCTAGTAGTGTATTATAATTATAACAGCAGGCGGCCACATTTGGCGTTAAATCTAAAAACTCCTTTGCAAATCATGCAACTAAATAATAAAATGCCGACTATGTATCTAACCAATACACTTGTACAACTTTAAAAAGGATAAATCTGAAAAATAAGTTAAGTATAAACGAAATAGCTAATCAACTGATTAAACACTATTTATTGTTAAACTATACCCCCACAGCTTGCTGCGGGGAACCGCTTGTAGTACAATTAGGCTATGGAAACGCTTGAAAGACAGACAGCATAGTGCATATAAGAGATACACTGTTTTGTACGCCCATAAGCATAAGAAAAGCTATATTTGGGAATTTAGAGCGTTGTAATAGCCTAATTCAAATAACAAAAGAAATTGAAGAACGGTACGAAATAGAGTTTGAGCAAGAGCAATTACAACTCTTCAATTTCCTCCACTGATACCGCACAGCAAGCTGTGCGGAGGTTCATGCAAAACGGAATAAATTCACTAGTATGTACCAAAGATAATTTTGGCCAATAATAATGTTAAATAGTCAAATACAAAAATAGTTTGTTTTAAAAATGAGCTGAAGATCTTTAAAAACATACAAACAAAAGGTAGAAAAGCGTTGAATGAGTATAAATAGAAAGAAGAAGCAATAAACATTGAAAATTAACTCTTCTCAATCTGTTACTTTGATTATCAAATAAATTTTAAAGATGGCATAGCGGTATCGATTTGATGGCATAGCGGTATCGATTTGATGGCATAGCGGTATCGATTTGATGGCATAGCGGTATCGATTTGATGGCATAGCGGTATCGATTTGATGGCATAGCGGTATCGATTTGATGGCATAGCGGTATC
>BNVV01000116.1 GCA_025998355.1 Endomicrobiia bacterium | reverse complement strand
AAGAGCAATTTGGTTTTGATGTTGTAAAAACAACGAGGGATTACTAGGCAAGAGAATAAGAAGCAAAAAATCCAAGAAAGTAAGAGAAAGTAATTAGACAGTTAGAGACAAAGAAAGAACGATAAAAAAAGTGTGGAGTGTGGATTAATAGGACTTTAGAAACATGAGAGTGTATAGATAGATAAAAGGAAGGAAAAAAGAAACAAGAAAAGACAAAAGGAGGGAAACATAGTTGAAGACAAAGAAAGTTGTAATAAAAAGAAGTGCAAAGCGTAGGGCAAGACTTTAGAAAATAATTTAAAAGGCTGTATATGAAAGACTTAACACGTAAGCAGAAAGAAACAAGAAACGTAGATAAAAATAACAATGAAATCCCACAGGAGGGAAAAGTGAATACGAAAGATATAAATAAAAATAACAATAAGATCACCCAGGAGGGAAAAAGTAAAATGGAGAATATCGTGACGATAGTACTAAAAAAATTGCTGGGAGCAGAAATGAAGAAAGTAGTAACAGCAATAATAGTATTTGGGATGGTAATAAGTCCTGCAGTTAATGCTGTGGCTATGATTAAGCCAAAGCAGGAAGAAAAAGATAAGAAGGTAGAAGGACAGCAGGAAGAAAAAGGTAAAGAGGTAGAAGGACAGAATGGTGGAGAAGGTGGGACAGCAGTAGCACCAGTATCAGCAGATGCACCAGCAGCACCAGCAGATGCACCAACAGCACCAACAGCACCAGCGCAAGCAGTAGAGCCAGCTTTGTCTGATGTACCAGCACCAGCGGTAGCACCAGCACCAGCAGCACAAGAGTCACAACAACAATCAGATACGCAACAAGCGAGCTCGTCAAGCTCATCATCATCTTCGTCATCTTCATCGTCATCGCCGTCAACAGATGGAGCTGGAGCTGGATCTGGGTCGACAAATGGACCTGTAGTTGTAGCAGATGTAACAGATGGAGATGGATCTGATCCAATAATAGCTGGAGCTGAAGCAGCTGTAGAAGGTGGGCCAATAGGTAAAACAGCAGCAGGTGTAGATGAAGGAACTAAAACTGATACACAAAAAGGAGACGCAGATAGAGAACAAACACCAAAGATAACAGAAAACGTAGGTAAGGAAAGAGAAAAGGTAATGGAACGGGGTGATGGAGAAAAAGGAAATGAAAAGTCCAAGGATCGTGGAGATGATCGGTCTGAGGATAATATAAATGTGTCTAATGTTGAAAATTCTCCGGCTTCTCTGGTTGAAGATGATGATGATGGGGTTTTGGTGGTGCATGATAAGAAGGGAGAGTCATCCGACGGACGTTCATTTCCGCCTCGTTCATCCTCATCACCTTCTTCTTCACCATCATCGTCTTCTTCGTCAGCATCAGCAACAGCAGCACAAGTCTCCTCTTCAAGTTCATCTTCGAGTTCTTCCTCCTCGTCAAGTAGTTCGTCAAGCTCGTTGTCATCATCCTCTTTGTCTTCATCACCTATGACGGAAACTATCGTTAATAGTAAGTTCAAAGAGCCATTGGAGAGAGCTCAGGCTAAGGTTATGGATCTAGAGGAGAAAAAGACTAAAATATTGGCAAAGGTTGATGAAACTAAGAAACAAATAGAGCGCCATGATAATAATAATAATGCAAAAGAAAAAGCGTGGAATCTATGTGATGTTGATAAGATGATTGAGACACAGGATGATCAGGCTGCTGAAATATCGATTTTGGATGAGGATTTGGATGAGGCTAGGGCTGAGGTTGAAGTTTGGAAATTGAAGAATGCTTTGGCGACAGCGGAGCGTGATTTTGATAAAGCGCTGAAGGAAAGTGAAACTCGGAATGCAAAGGTAGATGTAAGGGAAGCTGTTGAGACGTTGCATAAGCAGTTACGTGATGCTGAGAATGAGCATGGGGAATTAAAGGATAAGGTAACTAATACAGAGGTTTCTATTGAGGAATGGCATATGAATGCAAATAAAGAGCTCGAGCCTCCTCGTTTGAATATGGCTATTCGTAAGAGGAGAGCTCTAGAGACTATTAGGCGTAATCGTGAGGCTAACAAATCATCATCTTCTCCTTCATCTTCTTCTTCTAACCGAGGTGATAAAGAAAAAGAAAAAGAAAAAGAAAAGAAAGGACAGAATGTCTCGTTTTCTGGTATGGAGTATGGGGATGGAACTGGGGCGGGAACTGGGGCTACGGGTGAGAAAGAACGGAAAGATCAGAAAAAATCGCAGGATGAGCTGAGAAAAGAGATAAAAGAGCGGCAAAAAGAGGTGGAAGAAGCACGGAAAAAAATGAAAGAGTTGAAAAAAAAGCAGCTAAAACCAGTAGAAGATGAGGAAAAAGCACTGGAAGAGTTGGAACAAGAGCAGTTGGAAGAGTGGAAAGAAGTGCAGAAAAAAGTGGAAGAGTTTAAAGAAAAGCAGAAAGAAGCGCTAGAAAATGAGTACGAAAAGATGGGAAAGGTTGTAAAAGAGCAGGGAGAAGTGCGAGAAAATAAGCAGAAAGCACTGAAAGAGTTGAAAAAAAAGCAGCTAAAACCAGTAGAAGATGAGCAGAAAGCACTGGAAGAGTTGGAAGAAAAGCTTCAGAAAGCACAGAAAGAAGAGTATGATAATCTGGAAAGAGAGCAGGAGGAAGTGCGGATGATGACGGAGCTTGAGGATTTAGGTAAAGAGGAGATTGAAGAGCTTGAAGATCAGCTTGCTGGGAGTAATCTTGAATTAGCAATAGTACAGAGTAGGGTGTTTTTACAAGTGCCAGAAATATGTATC
>BNVV01000115.1 GCA_025998355.1 Endomicrobiia bacterium | reverse complement strand
TGTTAAAAGGTTCAAAATAGTCTCGAGAATAGATAAGTAATAGCAAAAGACCCTTTGGACTGCTATTTAACTTGGGTTTCAGGTATTTGTAATTCTGAATTTAATACTTAGTTATGCAAGAGGTCTATTGTAAAAAAACCACAAGCAAAAAGGGAGTATAACGATGAAACTAAAAGCAACATTGAGCATATTTGTTGCATTTTGTCTTGCCCTAAGTTCGTGCGATAAAAAGAACGCTTTCATTATAAACAGAAGGTATGCTACTCTAGAGAAAATAGAAGAAATAAAAGAAGCAAAAGCAAAAGAAGAAGAAAAATCAGCAGCAACACCGTCATCAGCGGTGAAATATGTGCTACCAGTAGAGCCGACGGCAGACACTTCAGAGTCGGTGGTTCCATCATCAGCGGTGAAAGATGCGCTACCAGTAGAGCCGACGGCAGACACTGAACATGAACATAAACCCGACCCAGACATGGCCCCGGTGGTAGAAACAGTGACGGAACCTGGATCAGAAGTAAAACAAGATGAATAGAGAAAGAACCTACTAGCTGAGTATTATGCCAAGGATCCAACAATGGCTATGTTTCATGCCCAGTATCCTCCTACCCCTGCAGATAAGCAAAAGCTAGTGGATCGACTGGCTGAAGCAAAAAAGCAGAAAACAACGTGGGAAGAGCAGGATAAAACGTGGGCAGAGCAGGATAAAGCGTGGGAAGAGCGGGAAAAAGTGCGGGAAGAGCGGGATAAAGCGCAGGAAGAGCGGGAAATGGCCAAAAGAGCGAGGGCGGAGATAGAAAGAGAGAATAAAGCCATAGAAAGAGATAAGAGAGAGGAAGTAAGAGAAATAGAAAGAAAAAGAGAGAAAGAGCAGATAGGGAGAGAATTTAAGATAGAGACAGGAAAGATTGTAAAGGCGGCAAAGGATGGAAAAAGAGAACGTGAAAAAAGAGCAATAGAATGGGAGAAAAACATATCAGAGCAGGAAGAAAGACATAAGCAGCAACTAAAGCGCAAGAAAGAAGTAAAAGAAAGAGCAAAACAACAGGCAAAAGAAGAAACAAAAGGAATAAAAAGGCCAAACTTGAGCAAGGAAGAGATAGAGCAGAAGATGGCAAAAGCAGCAGAGCAAAGAAGAGGACGCAAAGAACAGAAAGACAAGCTAGTATCAGAATCCGTACAAGAGTCCTCACCAACATCTGATGCTGCAAATGAGTATACAGCAGAAAATAGGGCATACGCTAGCTTGAAAGGATTGTTTGGTGAAGATGAGGTTTTAAAACAGACACAAGAAGATGAGCGGGAGAATATATGGGCTGAGCTGTTGCCTGTGGTGGTTCTCGACCAAAAGAAAATAGAAAATATGATTAATCGTAATGGAAGTATAGCTAATTATTATGATATGTCGTTTCCGGAAGGGAAACAGCGGCGCGTTGATAAATGTATTGAATATAAACGGCGGATGGAGAGGGTAGAGATAAATAAAGATAAAGCAAGTACGAAAGAGAGGCAGGAGAGATAAAGAAAAGAATATCTTAAGTCTATCAAGGATCCATTTTTCCATGCGCCGACGGTGCTTCGCTTACGGGCTCAATATATCATGGAGAGGAGGCTGGCTAAGCTAGAGGATGGGAAAGTAAAGCTTGATGATAAAAAGAGAGAGAACCTGCTAGATGAGCATTATACTGAGGATCCGACAATGACTATGTCTCATGCCCAGTATCCTCCTGCGCCTACGGATGAGCAAAAGCTAGTAGATCGACTGGTTGGATACAAAGAGCGGCAAAAGTGGGAAAAAGATGGAGTTGCGATTGGGTGGTATTCATCTCCATCGTCTTCGTCTTCATCATCGTCTTCTTCTGTGGGTGAGATGAATAATACAGACATGACCAATGAAGCGGTAAAAATAATGGACGAGGCCGATAAAGCGATAGATGATATCGATGAAAGAGTAAAAGAGCTCAGGAGAGAACTACGTGAGTTGACAAGAACAGATAACGGGAACGAGATATATACAATGGAAAAAATTGCAAGGAGTGAGAAGATAGATGAGTTGACACTAGGTAAAAAGAATTTAAAGATAGCGAAACAGAAATACGAGTCTATATTTATGACGATGAATTAATTGTGTAAAATTGTTTTTGTTTTTATTTTAAAGAGACTTTACACAATCCAAATTGGGTTTTTAAAGAATTGATTTAAAGGATTTAGGAAAGCTTTAAGGTTTTAGGTATTTGAGGCTACATAAATATTACATAAAGTTACATAGACTTTCACGGCTTTTTTGTTGTTGTGATAAAATGGAAAGCATTTTGAGTCGTATTGGCAGCAAGGGCAATGTTATCTTGGCAATTGTCTTTGATGGGAAAGCGATGTAACGCAAAAGCAGAAAATAGATTTTTTGAGTAAACAAAAGGAATGTGCAAAGATAGCAAAAACAAAGCAAAAGATGTCTTTCAGACTCACATAAACAGTCTCCCATCACAACAACATCACAAAAACAGAACTTTATATATCTCGTTAGATCAATCTACAAGACAACATCTCTATTATTTGTTTCCCTAGTCTTTTTACCTTAGTACTACACTTTCGGACACTGATCCTTTTGCACTTTTCCCCATAAAAAATGCAGCTAGCCAACTTTAGTTGATTGATTATACTGTAAAATATTAGACCTCTTGCATAACTAAGTATTAAATTCAGAATTACAAATACCTGAAACCCAAGTTAAATAGCAGTCCAAAGGGTCTTTTGCTATTACTTATCTATTCTCGAGACTATTTTGAACCTTTTAACA
>BNVV01000114.1 GCA_025998355.1 Endomicrobiia bacterium | reverse complement strand
AAACAGGGAGAAAGTCTATGAAAACAAAAACGGTAAAGGCAACATTAAGCATATTTGTTGCATTTAGTCTTGCTTTAAGTTCGTGCGATAAAAAGAACGCGAGCCTTGTAAACAGAAGGCATGCTACTCCATAGAGAATAGAACAAATAAAAGAAGCAAAAAGAGTAAAACAACAAGAAGCAGACATGGAAGAAGCAGAAAGAGCAAGACAACAACTGTTGCTACTGCAACTACAACCAATACTACAACTGCTACTACAACAATTACGACAAATACAAGAAATACAAATAGTAGAACAACGACGACTACAACATATACATGAAAGAGAACTACAACAACTGCTACCACAACTACAACCAATACCACAACTAGAACGACTACGACTACAACAACAACGACAACGACTACAACAACTACTACGACAACTCGACAACTACATGGAGAGTAGAGGGAATATAATAACAAGAACAAACTACAACCGCTAATTGTACCACCACCAAGTCCAAACGATACGAGTGCATCATCTTCATATAGTTCATCATCATCGCCAGGTGGGTCAAAGTCAGATGTGTAAGATGAAGAGTTGTCATTCTCGTCAACATCGTTCTCGTCAAGTAACTTGAGTTCATATTCGAATCCAAATCCAGTTCCAGCTCCAGCTCCAGCCGAATCTATCGATGACCTTACTACCCTCATCGACACCCTTATCACCTCCCCCACCCCCGATGCCGCCAACCGATGCCGTCACCTGCACCGCCTTAACTAAAATAACCAAAGCTTTAACCGACAAAGTCCAAGCCCAAAGCTCGAGCCTTAAAACGTTAGTTGCCAAAAAACATTAGCTGCCAAAATAGCCACCTTGCGGCCGACTTGAAAGCCAAAGAAACCGCCTAAGAGACTAAAGGCCTTAAGCCAAGGGGGGTGCTCTGGTGTTTTGGTTACGGCATTAAAAATTCTGACGTTTCCACGTAATAATTTCTGATTTTTTGTATTTCGATACATTTTTACGATTTTTTTGATAAGCAGAGACTTTTATGAATTTGTCTACAAAAAGATACCAGTGCCCAAGAAAAAAAAAGAGGGGGGGGCGGTGAAAAAGCAAGACGAGCTTAGAAGATAAGTTGCTGATGAGTTTGTAGCATTGGTTTTTATGCAGTAATTCTCAAAGCGGCATTGGTCTTTTGCAATAATTCCCCTTTTTTGCAAAAAAGGGGGTGGTGGGCATAGTCTGGTGTTTGATGAGGTATGGATCTTTTCCAAACCGTTCGTAAATTGTCCACTATCTATATTGTGTTATTTGTATGCATTTTATTTCTATATCATCTATTATGGATTCTTCTTATATCAGCCCCTATTTTTTTAAACTTTTTTTCAATCATATCGTATCCTCTGTCTAAATGATATATCCTTGAAACAACCGTCTCGCCTTCAGCGACAAGCCCTGCCAGAATAAGCGCTGCGCCCGCTCTTAAGTCCGACACCATAACAGGCGCCCCTGAAAATTTTTCGACACCTTTTATATTTACAACTTTGCCGTCTATTGTTATATCGGCTCCAAATCTTTGCAACTCGGATACATGCATAAACCTGTTCTCAAAAATATTTTCTTCTATACGGGCATTTCCATTCAAAAGACACATCAATACCATCCATTGAGCCTGAACGTCGGTTGGAAATCCGGGGTAAACTTCTGTTTTCATATCATGCGGCTTTAAGTTTTTTATCCATTTTGCAGAAATCGTATCTTCTGTTTCTTTTACACATAAACCGCATTTCTTTAATTTATCACTGACTGCTTTTAAATGCTTTGGAACAACTTTTTTAAGAGTAATGTTCCCTTTTGTGATTGCGGCAGCAATCATATACGTGGCAGCTTCAATTCTGTCAGGAATTACTTCATGAGTAAAGCCGTACAGTTTATATACACCTTCTATTACAATTTTTTTTGTCCCCGTGCCTGTAATTTTAGCGCCCATCTTATTTAAAACATTTGCTAAATCTTCTATTTCAGGTTCAGTGGCTGCATTAACAATTGTAGTCTTGCCATTTGCCAAAACTGCGCTAAGCAACACATTTTCAGTAGTGCCTACACTTGGAAATTTTAAATTTACAACTGCACCTTTAAGACCGTCTTTTGCAAAAGTTTTTATATACCCACCTTCAACTGAAATTTTAGCGCCCATTTTTCTAAACGCGTCTAAGTGCATGTCGATAGGTCTTGCACCTATAGTACAGCCTCCCGGTAAAGACACATCAACCTTATTAAGTCTTGCAAGCAATGGTCCCATGATTAAAATGCTCGCACGCATTTTTCTTACTAAGTCATATGGCGCGAGCGGCTTATATTTATTTGAATAATCAGTTTTTACAATGTTTCCTTTTTTAATGGTTTTTTTACCTATAAAATTTAAAAATGTTATCGTTGTATCTATATCTGCAAGAGAAGGAACATTTGTTATTGTCACGGGTTCATCGGTAAGTAAAGTAGCAAACAAAATAGGTAAAGCAGAATTTTTTGCTCCTGAAACAATAACTTCTCCCTTTAATTTTCTACCACCATTTATTACTATTTTATCCATTTATATTCCATTCCTCTGTTTTTTCTCGGTTTATTTTTCTTCTCTAGGCGAACTGTTTCTTTTTTGACAACACTTGTTGTTTCTTCTCTGTTTGTGGGGCATTGTTCTGTCTTTAGTTGTGGGATAAATTTTCTGATATTTACCAGCGATAATTTTTGATTTTTTTGACACGTTTTTGCAATTTTACATTAGACCTCTTGCAAAACTTAAGTATTAAATGCAAGAATACAAATACCTGCAACCCAAGTTAAATCGCAGTCCAAAGCGTCTTCTGCTATTACTTATCTATTCTCGAGACTATTTTGAACCTTTTAACAAATACTTTAATATTTTCCACTATAATCCTTTTTGAT
>BNVV01000113.1 GCA_025998355.1 Endomicrobiia bacterium | reverse complement strand
CTCTTTGCTCATCTCTCCCCCTTTTTCCTTTCTTACTCCTCGCTATCCTTACTGTTTTGTCAAATGTCTCTTTCTTTACTTTCATTAATACTAAACCCATTCCATCTAACCTGCCTGCTTTCTTTTTCTGTTTCATAGTACTTCCACTACTATGCCTTTGTGTGTTAGTTATGCAAGGGGGCTAATGAAACAAGACCACATAGTTCATTAAAAGGCTTAACGCCAAACGAATTTGCAAACAAACACTCAAAAAACAACGCTCTAAATAGCTATTTTACTAACTAACTTTTGGTACATATTTTGGGGCAAGGTCATTTCCTGCACGTCCTTTATCTACATACGCTTCTTATCTTATTTGTCAATTAGTTTTCCTATTTCTTTACTAAATCCACCGCAATGCCCCGACCGTAAGGTCGTGGGAAAATTACTGAAAAGATAAGAACTATAGAAAAACAATCAAAAATAAATTTTCCAGAACAGAAGACAAAGACGTTTTACATCCTTCGAGAGCCTACTTAAGCAACTGCATCTTCTATATAAAAAACATATTTAAAAATACCTTGGGTTCAGGAAGGAATATAGTAATAAAAGATGCCAACGATAAAAACGGACCAAACGGTATATAATCTTTCTTGTTAAGTTTTTTTATAATTATGAGTAGCAGACCTGCTATACCACCAAAAACAGCAGCAAGAAAAACAGCAAGCAAAACCTTTTCCCAGCCTATAAAAGCGCCGACAGCTGCCATAAGTTTAATATCACCACCGCCAATAACTTCTTTTTTATAAATGAGCTGTCCAAGAAATCCAATGGCAATCAAAATACCGCCACCAGCAAGAATGCCTAGTAAAGAATTAACAAATCTATAAAAATAAGTTTCTCCTAAAAAATTGTTACTTGAACTAAATACAATACCAACAATAATCAAAATGATAGGAAACAACACAGGGATTATCCTGCACGAACAATCTACCACTGAAACACAAATGAGACAATACACAAAAAAAGCAAATAAACAAAACTGGGAAGAAAACGAAAACTTATAGAAGAGAGACAAAAAAGATAAAGCAGTAATAAATCTTATAAAAGATGTTTTATAAATACTACCGCCAAGCTTAAATCCTATACAGAAAACTAATAACATTCCCAATACAGAACATGACATTATTGTAATTTACTCCGATTGCTATGAGAACAATTTTTCCAGATTTGTCCTTTTTCTTTACCCGTAGAATGTAAAATATCGTCAACTTTGTACACACATCCCTCCAACATTTAATATTATTTTCAATGTTATGCGTTGATATTGAATTTGATTTTTATGATGAGGTGCTATAAGCAGGTATTGCCTACATAACCTTTTTCAACAAGCTCTTTTTGTATATTTGCTTTGAGAGAATATTCCCATAATACAAGAATACAAGACCCTAACACTACAAACCTCCTTTTGTAGCCACTTCTTTCAAATTTTCTTAAAACATCTAAAAATTTTGGCGCTGCAATAAAAGTGGCAACCCCCCCCTGTTATTTAATTACGGCTGCCGTTACTATCTCTACTTTGCTAACGCCGTGATTATTTATCGTGTTCACCTTTTGATAAGCTAACAACACATTTTTTTAATTTTTTTTCAACACACGCCGGAACAAAATCGGCAGTATTTCCTCCGAGCATTGCAATTTCTTTAACCATACTTGAAGAAAGAAATGTATAAGACTGGTCCGGTATTAAGAATATTGTTTCTATCTTTTTATTTAACTTTCTGTTCATCAATGCCATCTGAAACTCATATTCAAAATCAGAAATAGCTCTCAAGCCTCTTATCACAATAAAAGACTTAATATTATCGAGATAATTGGCTAAAAGCCCTGAAAAATAAAGGATGGGACTGGCTGAAATCGCCTGAAGGGCAGGAGTGGCTGGAATCTCCTGACTTTTGGGTGTGGCTGGACTTGCCGTTGGGTGTGGCTGAGCTCCTTGTATGGCGGGTGGTGGTGGCTGGACGGCTTGGGCGGGTTGTTGTGGCTGCCCTCACCTGGCGGGCGGAAGTGGCTGCCCTCACCTGACGGGCATAGATGGGCGGTTGAACAAACGGGGCGGGCAACGGCGAGTCACAATCAGAGAACCTAACAAAATCCGTTGAGAAGGGTATTGACCTCCAGTTGTTAGCAAACAGGGGAAAGGGAAAAGGACATAAAATTTAGTTATCTAAATAAAAAGGTAGGGCAAGAGAAAATGATAACTAAACATAATAGAGTAACAGATGCGAAAGTATAAGGTATGTAAAGAGTGGAGCTAGCAAAGGCAAACAAGGCGTTTACTGTAAGGAATGTTATCACACGTTTGTAAGAGAGACGCGCTCAAAACAGAGGGAAAAGCATTTGCAGCGCAGATGTATACAAACATTAGACCTCTTGTGCAACTTTGAGTATTAAATTCAAGAATACAAATACCTGCAACCCAAGTTAAATCGCAGTCCAAAGCGTCTTCTGCTATTACTTATCTATTCTCGAGACTATTTTGAACCTTTTAACAAATACTTTAACATTTTCCACTATAATCCTTTTTGATGAAATCTCCCTATTTAACTCCTTATCTTCTTTTGTTAGTGGGTGTTTCTTTGATCTCTTTTTGGTTGTTAGTGTGTTTGTGTGTATTCTGCCTAAGTCCTCCTAAATCTGTATCTGCCATGTATCTTATTGTCTTTCTTATAAATCGGCTCTTTAAATGATCGTCAATGATCACTTGATAAAATCTTATTATTTGAATTCCTTATCTTCTTTTGTCAGCTTTGAGTGTTTCTTTGATCTCTTTTTTGAGGGTTAGTGTGTTTGTATGTAGTCTGACAAGCCCTACTAAATTGTATTTGCCATGTATCTTATTGTCTTTCTTTTCACAAATACATGCCTACTAAAATAAACTAAAATCGTTCCTTGCCCTATCAATCGC
>BNVV01000112.1 GCA_025998355.1 Endomicrobiia bacterium | reverse complement strand
CAACTCAACTGCTTGTGGAACTAATTTGTGAAAGAGCTTCGTGTAAAAGATGTCGGGATTCTGTGCTGCCCATCGGGCAAATCCCTGCTTACCACCTAAAGCGTAAAATGTTTCCATCACTATCTGTATTGCTGTAGCCTTCTCTATACCTTTGGGCGTCCTAGCGTTAGTTGTGACTGATACAATACCATCCTTTTTGTTTGTCATCTTAAACCTTTGGTATGTCGTGATTCTAGGAGGCCGCCAGCGTGACCATCTTTCCCATTCGTACGGAGACCTTACAAGTAAACGCACGAATCAAAGCGGCCACACTGGCAACACGGATTGCAACCAGAAATAAATTCATTAAAACTGGCCACAATCTAAATGAAAAATAAAAAAGGAAAAACAATTACTTTGCCTTTAAACAGTCAAAAAGCATGAAGGCGGCAAGCGACCGCAATGGGAAGCGATGCCGCTACTTCTTCTGCCTTTAGGCATGTAATCGTCACAGGTCAAAAAAAGAAAAGAAAGAACCAAAGAAAAGAAAATGCAGTTAGCAATCATTTGTACAACTTTGAGCTGCTTGGCCGTTAACTCAAACGACATTTTAAACTTTCAATAAATCTGGATGAACGTTTATATTTATCGGTGTCGTGTTATCTTCTGAATCTGATACTTCAACAGCTTGAGGAATACGCTTAGCCATTATCTTAATAAAGTCCCTGTAGTTATCATCGCTTGCGTTAACCCACTGGACAAGTCTATCCTTGCCGCCAACTTCTTCAAAGACTTCATCGAAAATCTCGTGTACCTTCTTACGCTTCTCTTTACTCTCTGATGTCCATCCGCCAAATTTCTTGTGTCCCTTTACAAACATATGCGCCTTTCTACTTTGGTAATAATACAACTTTCATACAACTTTTTTACCAACATTAACAAATTAACTCCAAGCATTGTACAAAATTATTCTTGAATTTACTTTAAGTTTTTAAACATAAATTTGTTTGAATGTTTACATCTATGGAAAATTTAAATATCTCTAATTGTAGCAACAAATCATTTATCAGTTTCCTCAAAATAATCAAATTGAGGATAGTAATTAAAATCTATTTTATCCCATGCTTTATGCATTCTATTTTTTAAAATTACAAGTTCAATTTCACGTGGGTTTTTTACTTTTGCTTCGTTAACTATCTCCCGCTTTTCATTTAGTGTTGGGTTTTTATCTGCCCAATTCTGTCTGCCTGCTATTTTTAATTGTAATCCTATCAGTACGTCAGCGGAGTATTCTATACTTCCGCTTTCTTTGAAACTTTCAAAACCAACTTCATTCAAATAGTTGCTTCTGTTAAATGATGATATCGCTATCACTGGAATGTTGTAATCCCTGCTGATTCTTTTTAATTCTGTTATATTTTTGTCAATGTTTTGTTTATCGTTTAATCTTTCGTTGTATGGCGAAAGTATTTGCATGTAATCTACTATCACTATCGGTTCAGATTCACCTGCCTGTCTGCGAGTGGCTATGCTATCTCTGATTTGACGCACTCCTATATCCCCTACTCCTTCGCTTATGTTCATGCGCATTGCAGTTGTTTTTTTGTAATTGCTTATTGCGCTGTCTATTATTTTTTGTTCTTTGTCTGAGTATACCCGCAGGTGATCTGTAAGCTCTAAAGCGGTTTTTGCTAATTTCCTATTTGATATTTTGTATGTTTCTCTACTTATACTTTTTGCAACAAGTTCTTTTGTACTCATTTCAAGTGAAAATATTAAAACATCTCTGCTGGCACAAGCTATATTATCAGCTATATTTAAAGCAAAAGAAGTTTTACCTAAACTGCTTATAGCACCTATTGCATAAAGTCTACCTCCACGTAGTCCCCCGCCCAATGCTTCATCAAACCTGTTAAAGCCTGTTTTAATTGCTGGAGTATTACCAGCTTCCTCCATTTGCTTTAATACGCTAGTGAAATTATTACCTACATTTGTTTTCTTTATATCTTTTTTTATTTTTATTATATTGTTTGCGTTTTCTACTGCTTTTCTTAGAGCACTTACAGTGTTTTCGCTTTTTAAAATATCTGTTTCCCAATCCACTACAATAAAGGGGTACTTAGAATCATTCTTAACTGCTTGTTTTAACTCTTGGCACTTTTCGCTATTATTTAGAACTAAACATAGCTTTAAGTAGTTTAGCTTTTCTATATTTTGTTCTTCTATTTCTGCTTTTAATTCTTTGTAATTGTTTAAACTATCAATTATTAGCTTTATACCTTCATATTCCTCTTTGATTAAATCCATTTCGCTTGTTACAATGAGCGGTTGTTGCTGTTTTATCGCTTCTGCTACTGCTTTTTTGGCTTCTTTTGCTGTAAAATATTTAAATTCTTCAATGATACTTAGCTCTTCCACTTTAAAACTCCTTTTATTTTTTATATTCTGCTACTAAATCCACAACGATGCCATAACCGTAAGATTGTGGGAGAATTACTTCCATATTGCCTTTCTGCTTGTGTTCATGCTCTTTTTTGCCTTTAAAACCGTGTTCAATGCTTTTAGAATTGATTTTAACACTGTTTTATGAGAGAGGGCTAATGGGAAAGAGTGTTTTAAATGAATTTAGACCGTTTCCTGCCATTTAACAGGCATATATTCATTTAAGTGTCGTTGTCGTTTAGTCCTTTATATAAAAAAAGTCGTTGTCTTTGCCGTTATGGCAGTTAGGCTCTGTTTGGGCAACTGGCCTAAGTGGGGTATCCCCCCGAAATAGCTGTAAAGCTTTTGTTTTCATCTGTTTTTATGCTGCAATTATAGCAAGTGCCGGATTTTTAAGAACGGCAACTTGTGCATGTTATATATATTAATAGACCTCTTGCATAACTAATATATAAAAGTACAATAGAAGTACTATGAAACAGAAAAAGAAAGCGTGCGGAAACAGATGGAATGGGTTTAGGCGATTAATGGGAGTAAAGAAAGGGACGTTT
>BNVV01000111.1 GCA_025998355.1 Endomicrobiia bacterium | reverse complement strand
CAAGCAAGCAAGCAAGCAAGCAAGCAAGCAAGCATATAGGTAGGGCGCGTTCTCCGAACGCGCCGGACGTAACATCCGGCGGTTTCTTCGATGCCGCCCTACCTTTATACCTCGCCTTACTCGCCATTTTTCCTTTACCCGCAATGGCGCAGACCTCGCAATGGGACGTTTCACCCGCGACCACGGTGAACAGCACGCAAATCAATTTTGCGGGACACGAGTGGGTGGTGATTGGCAACGACACGAATAGAACTTACGGCAGCCAACCGGACGACAGCGTAACCGTATTGCTGAAGAGCAATGGTGTGACGAGTTTTGAGGCAGGGGGCGGGTTTGGACCTTCGGCATTCCGTGAAATTGACGGCAGCGGCACATGCAGCTATGTCGGAACTACATATGCGGGAAGCTGTAACGACCCGAATGATTACAACACCAGTACCTTGCAGGTTCTGCTGAAAAATGAAGCAGAGAAATTCCCCGGCAAAGAATTCGATGTCATCACCGAGCGGACTTTGACGGCGGCTGACGGTATCGGTGGCGCGGACGTCGCAAATCAAAAGCTCTGGGCACTGTCCTCATCGGAATGGAATGCCATTGGTAACGATGGCGTTAGAAGTTACCCGTCTTCGTGGTGGTTGCGCTCGCCCTCTCTTCACTACGCCTTCGCTGGCGAGTCTGGTGGCGACAGCCTCGTCAACGGCAACGTCGGGTATCCGGCGTTCGTTGTCCGCCCCGCTTTCAATTTAGATCTGACATCTGTCCTCTTCACATCTGCATCATCCGTCGCCGTAGGCGACGCTTACACGCCGCTGACGCTTGCGTCAGCGGCGGCGCGAAAAATTACATTTTTGGACAAAACTATTTCCGCCCCGGAACTCACGCTGACCTCCAACGCGCTGGATTTCGATTATTCCGTCACGCCCGCAACCTCAGCGCCCGGCATCCCCAGCGGCGAAAAGCTCGTTTCCGGCTTTCTGTACAACGCCAGCGCCCTCGCGGACAATGATACCTACGCCAAATATGCCGATACCGGAACTTTCTCAAACGGCAGCTTCAACGCCGAAAACCCCAGCGGCAGTTCTTTTCTTCCCCCTGGCAATTACACCCTGCACATCTTCAGCGAAGAAGCCAACCCCCACCTGCACAGCGACTTCGCCAGCGAATCGGTAGATTTCACCTTCACCATGAATAACGGTGTCCAAGACCTCACCCTGACCAGCAATTCCGCTTTCAGTCTGAACAACAGCAACATCGCTCTGGGCAGCGGCGAAACCTTCGACAAGGAATGGTCACTGGCAAACGGCAGCGTTTTAGACGCATCCAGCGCAACCGCTTTCACCCCTTCCAGCCTGAACGTGCGTGGAAAAGGCAACACCATCACCGGCGACCTCACCACAAACGGCGGCGCGCTGAATTTTTACCTGCCGGGCGGCATCACCACTACCGATACCCTGCTCACCGTCACGGGGAACGCGAACATTAGCGGCAGCGCGGTCAACCTCGCCCTCGACGGCGGCAACAATCTGACCACACTCTCTGCCACGAACAAAATCACGCTCCTCAACGCCGCAGGTGCTCTGACCACGGGCTACACTTCCGGCACAACCCAACTCACCGCGACGGTAGGCACTGCCTTTACCTACAAGTTCACGCTGTCCGATGACAGCAAGAACCTCTACGCCACGCTGAACAGCAAGACCCCGCCGCCTTCTCCGCTGCCGCCTTCTCCACCCCCAACGCCCCCCGCCCGCACCACCCCCGCCGACCTCGAATGGACAGGCGCGTCTGATCGCAACTGGAACATCCTGACTTCAGAAAACTGGACACCGGCATCCACCTTCATCAACGGCGATACCGTCACTTTCACCGATACCGGAGCGGGCGCGGTGAGCATCGCCAGCGGCGGCGTCGCTCCGGCGGCAACGATTTTTAGCAACACCCAAGGTCACGATTACAGGGTAAGCGGCACCCTTTCCGGCACGGGTACGCTGACCAAAACCGGCGACGGCAATCTGACCCTGACCGGCAACAACACCTACAGCGGCAACACCATCATTAACGCAGGTTCCCTCACCCTCGCCCTCTCTGGCGCGTTGCCCAACACCAATGTCAGCATCGCCAGCCCCGCGACGTTCAATCTGTACAACCGCGTCGGCAAAAACCTGACACTGGCAAACGCTGCCCGGCTAAACGTCTATCAAGGCGCAGCCATCACCGGAAACCTCTCCGCCATCGGCAGCCAGTTGAATTTTTATCTGCCCACCATCGCCACAAACGGCTACAGCCTGTTAAATGTCGGCGGCACCGCCAACATCACAAACAGCACGGTCAACGTCGGCATCCTCGGAAGCGCCTCGCCCCTGACAGCGGGCGATACGGTCACCCTCATCAACGCCACCAGTCTGACGGGTAATCCCGCCAACACCATCGCCCACGGCACAGGAATGCAAGGCGTAAGCCTGCTCTACGACTTTGACCTGACCACCAACGGCAAACAACTACTGGCAACCGTGGCGGGCGGCATACCGCCGATTGACCCCAATCCGCCCGTCGACCCCAACCCGCCCGTTACTCCGCCCGTCGACCCGAACCCGCCGACTGACCCGAACCCGCCCGTAACGCCGCCCACAAACCCCGGCATAAACCTCAACCCGCAAACCAAGGCCTTAGCCGAAGGCTTTTTAAGCGGCACGGCATTCTTGAATCAGGCGCAGGATTTCGCGGCGGAGCGCGGCATCCATTCCGCCCTGCAAACGGTTCAATCATCCGACAAACACGGCTTCGCCGCCATCGGCTACAGCACCCTGCGCCACAACACCGGTTCACATGTCGACGTAGACGGCTACACCCTGTTGGCAGGCCTCGCCGCAACCACACCCACCCAACCTTGTTCTTTGCGAATCCACTGCCTTGAATTTCACCGTTTCGCCCGTCGACCCGAACCCGCCGACTGACCCGAACCCGCCCGTAACGCCGCCCACAAACCCCGGCATAAACCTCAAC
>BNVV01000110.1 GCA_025998355.1 Endomicrobiia bacterium | reverse complement strand
TTTTGCGCCAAGCCCAACACCTAAAATATCTCTTATAACACCTCCGATACCTGTAGCAGAACCGCCGTACGGCTCAAGAGCAGATGGATGGTTATGTGTTTCAACTTTAAAAGCGACTCCGTTTTTAGAATCAAAATCAATAACCCCTGCATTGTCTTCAAAAACAGACAAACACCATTCTTTGTTCAACTCTACCGTTGCTTTAAAAATAGTCTCTTTGAGAAGATTATTATATGTTCTTTTTGTTTTTTTGCCGCTTTCTTCTTCTTCTTCAGTATATTCTATTATTCCTGTAAGTGTTTTATGCTTGCAATGCTCGCTCCATGTCTGCGCTATGGTTTCCATTTCAACATCCGTAGGATTTCTTTTAAGCTTTTTAAAATAATCCAAAACTGCTTTCATTTCTGCAAGCGATAATGAAAGAATATTTTTTCTGCTTAACTCCACCAACTGCTCATCCGACAAATTTAAGATTTCAATAATTTTGCAATTAGTTGTACTTTTCATTTTATTTTATACTCTTGAACTAATGTATTTGCCAGCAATTTTGTTGCTATGATGTTTAAAACTGTTTTCGATATTGTGCCGTAAAGATAATATTTGCGTGCTGCTTTAACTTTAATATCTTTGTCAATGCCCAAATCTTTTACAGCTTTCATCACACTTTCGACCACTGTATCTGTAACGCCTTTTTTATAACAAACTTCTATTACAGAAGCAGACAGCATCTGTAAATTAACAGTCTTAGAATTTAAATCAGAATAACGTCTTACAGTGCAAGATTCGGTTATTTTATCGCTCAACAATTCCACCGCTGTCATTTTTGCCTCAGAAAGATTTATATCGCCGTCAATGAGATATAAAGGGGAATACTCCACTTTCGTTACATCTTTAATAGCAAGTTCGAAAATATCGGACAATACATGTTCCCCATGCGAATTTTTAAACCCTTTTTTCTTAAAGATTTCTATCTCAAACATTGGAATTTTCTCCCAGTTAATTTTTCATACGCACCGATATATTTTTCCATTGTCTTTTCAACAATATCTTTCGTCAGTTCCGGAGCAGGCGAAGACTTATCCCATTTTACACTTTCAAGATAATCTCTTAAGTACTGTTTATCTAGACTGTCCTGAGGTTCACCTTCTTCGTATTTATCAACTTCCCAAAATCTTGAAGAATCAGGAGTAAATATTTCGTCTATCAGTATCAGTTGATTATCATAAAAACCAAATTCAAGTTTTGTATCGGCAAGTATTATGCCCCTTGAAAGAGAATATTGGCTTACTTTTTTGTACAATTTAACAGAGATTTCACTTAGGCTTTCTGCTGTTTCTTTGCCTACTCTTTTTACTGTTTCTTCAAAAGAAATATTTTCATCATGCTTGCCATCTTCTTCTTTACTCGACGGAGTAAAAATAGGTTCAGGTAGTTTAGAAGATTCTTTTAGTCCTTCCGGCAACTTTATACCGCAAACCGTTTGTGATTTCTGATACTCTTTCCAACCGGAACCCGAAAGATACCCTCTTACTATACACTCTATATCAACTCTATTTGCTTTTTTTACTATCATCGATCTGTCGCGCAAATACTCACACTGTTTAATAACTTTCGGAAAAGCATCAAAATCTCCGGTAATAATATGATTAGGCACTATTCCTTGAATAAAATCAAACCAAAACATGGAAAGCTTATGCAAAATTTTGCCCTTCCCGGGAATTGCTGTCGGAATAATATGATCAAAAGCTGATATTCTGTCCGAGGCAACAATTAAATAATTTTGACCCAAATCATACACATTCCTAACCTTGCCCTTATGCACTAAAGGGAGATTAATACTGTCTTCTTGATAGCTCATTTGATTCTCCTTTTCTTTTAGGGATTTGTATGACTTTGAGAGTATATCATTTCTTATTTATTTTTCCTCCTTTTCCCAATACGCTTTTTCTCAAGTCTTAAAGGACGCAAGCATGTCCTTTTCTTAGAGTGCTTGGTTATTTCACTCCTTACAAATGCCTGCAGTTGTAAGAATAGTTTGAAAAGAGACCCAAAATGGTACGACAACAATAAAATTCTGCTAGCTGTTGTCATTTTTGCAAGTGGAGGGGGGGCAACTAAGAAGCTTTTTCAAATGTAAATTCAAAATCAGCAATCCTAACAGTATCTCCATGTTTAGCACCCATTTTTTCAAGCTCTATTTCCAAACCCATTTTTTTGAGAATGTTTTGGTATCGTCTTAATGCTTCGTCCTCGCCAAATTTTGTCATTTCCGTAAGTTTTTCAACTTTAGTGCCTGTAATCACAAAAATGCCGTTTTTGTCGATATTAACTTTAAATTCAGGTTCATAAACATATTTTTTTATTGGTATGATTTCTATTTCTTCTTCAGGATTAAAAGGAATTGGTTTTTCAAGCATTTTTACTGTTTCTTCAAGCAACGCGCCAATGCCTTCTCCTGTTGCAGCCGAAACCTCAAACAATTTTTTGGTTTTTAGATGTTTTTTAAATTTTTTGATATGCTTTTGCGCTTCAGACAAATCAACTTTGTTTAAAGCTATTACGATATGTTTTTTTGTAAGATGCTTTGAATATTTTTTTAATTCATTATTTATTACTTTATAATTTTCATAAGGGTCTTTGTCATCAAAACCACCTACATCTATCAAATGGACAAGAACTTTTGTGCGTCTTATATGTCTTAAAAACTCAAACCCAAGACCTTTCCCTTCATGAGCGCCTTCAATTATCCCGGGTATATCAGCAACTACAAAATGTTTCCCATTGTAATTTACAACACCTAAGCTAGGAGTTAATGTTGTAAAAGGATAATCTGCAATTTTAGGTTTTGCAGCTGAAATTTGCGATAAAAGAGTAGACTTTCCCGCATTTGGCAGACCTACAAAACCGACGTCCGCAATCAAACGAAGTTCAAGATTAACTTCCGCAGTTTCTCCGGGCTCACCTTTTTCCGCGATTCTTGGAGCAGTATGTTTTCCAGTTTTAAA
>BNVV01000109.1 GCA_025998355.1 Endomicrobiia bacterium | reverse complement strand
TTTTGTCAAACGTCCCTTTCTTTACTCCCATTAATATTAAACCCATTCCATCTGACCCGCCTGCTTTCTTTTTCTGTTTCATAGTACTTCTATTGTACTTTTATATATTAGTTATGCAAGAGGTCTAATGAAAAAGACTTAAAAACACAGGGAGATAAAAATGACTAAACCAGATTTTGCTAAATTAGACAACGTGTTCCAAAGACACGGAGTCACTCCAATTGACCCAAAAAAGCTTTCAAGCAAAGAAACACAACAAGCGGATAAATCTACAAACCAGCAAGCAGATAAGCTGGTTAAGTGGACGACATATATTTTAAAAACCAAACGAAGACTCTTAGAAGAAGTTGCTTTTTATGATGAAAAAAATGTCTATGAAATTGTTGATGAAGCAGTTAGTGACTATCTAGTAAAACGAAAAAAGCTCGAAAAACGATGACTTATAAACGGATTTAGGGATTTATGTCAGTACGCACGGATTTGGATTTATGTTTATGTCTGTATGTAATGATCAAGTGGCTATGGTAACTTTCGAGTCAATCATTCTTTGTAATAAACTAAAAAATGTTTCAAAGAAGTTGTTTGTAGAAATTTAAATTTAACTAGACCTGTGATAAGCAATGCTATTTTAAAATATAGCGAGTTCAAAAATTTGAACAAAAGTACAAAGGATGGCAAGAAAGAAAGGATTTTGCACCAAGCTCGTCAACATCTTTTTAGACTACAACATGGCACAATTTAAAGTAATTTTAAGGCATGTCTCCAAAGAAACGCTTAAAATCTATTTTAGGTGCTTAGTTAGGAGATTTGAAAAGAAGTGGACTAACAAAATTGCTTTGACATTTGGTATATTACAGAAAACCACAAAAAACGGTAAAACTGCTTAGTTTCAGGAATTTTTGTCAATTCTGTTTTGGCATCGTAATGCTCCTATTTTGTTAACTTTTTAGACTAGTTAAATGCATTAATTTTACTCTACTCCTAGTGTCCTTTGTAATACCTCAAACCCAAGTTGTATTGAGCCTCGGCATCTCCTTGTTCTGCTGATTTTTTAAACCAGTTAATTGCTTCTCTATAATCTTGTTTTACTCCTTTGCCGTCGCGATACATCACACCCAAGCTATTTTGAGCCTTGGCATTTCCTTGTTCTGCTGCTTTTTTAAGCCAGTTAAATGCTTCTTTATAGTTTTGTTCTACTCCTAGTCCTTTGAAATACATCCAACCCAAGCTATTTTGAGCCCAAGCATTTCCTTGTTCTGTTGCTTTTTTAAACCAGTTAATTGCTTCTTCATAATTTTGCTCTACTCCTAACCCTTCGAGATACATCACACCCAAGTTATATTGAGCCCAAGCATCTCCTTGTTCTGCTGATTTTTCAAACCAGTTAATTGCTTCTTTATAGTTTTTTCCTACTCCTTGCCCTATGAGATATCTCAAACCCAAGTTGTATTGAGCCAAAGCATGTCCTTGTTCTGCTGTTTTTTTAAGCCAGTTTAATGCTTCTCTATAATTTTGCTCTATTCCATATCCGGTCTCATACGTCAAACCCAAGTAGCATTGTGCGTTAACATCTCCTTGTTCTGCTGCTTTTTTAAACCAGTTAATTGCTTCCTTATGGCTTTGTTCTACTCCTAGTCCTTTGCGATACATCCAACCCAAGTTATGTTGAGCCCAAGCATTTTCTTGTTCTGCTGCTTTTTTAAACCAGTTAATTGCTTCTATGTAATAATCTTTTTCTACTACTTTCTTTTTGAGATACATCAAACCCAAGTTGTATTGAGCGTTAGCATCTCCTTGTTCTGCTGCTTTTTTAAACCAGTGAATTGCTTCCTTATAATTTTGCTCTACTCCTTTCCCTTTGAGATACCTCAAACCCAAGTTGTATTGTGCGTTAGCATCTTCTTGTTCTGCTGCTTTTTTAAGCCAGTGAATTGCTTCTTCATAATTTTGCTCTACTCCTAACCCTTCGAGATACATCCAACCCAAGTTACATTGAGCGTCAATATGTTCTTGTTCTGCTGACTTTTTAAGCCAGTTAATTGCTTCTTTATGGTTTTGTTCTACTCCTTTCCCTTCGAGATACATCACACCCAAGTTATATTGAGCCTCGTCATCTCCTTGTTCTGCTGCTTTTTTAAACCAGTTAAATGCTTCTTTATAATTTTGCTCTACTCCCACTCCGTCGAGATACATCCAACCTAAGTTACATTGAGCGTCAACATGTCCTTGTTCTGCTGACTTTTTACATTTCTCAAATGTTTTTTGATGCTCATTGTTGGAAACTTCTTTATGCTCATTTGTCATTATATTGGTCCTATTCTGATAAAGATTTTTGTATATTATACCTTTTTTCAATGTTTTTAAGTTTCTTTCATACATAGCGTCTAACTTTTAACATTTTTTGTTTTGACAAATACTTGTATTTTGAAGCAAGAAATGTACAATGCCATGGCCACAGCTAAGCTCATAACTAAGACCCGTGATCTTGCATAAAATCTAAAATCACTTTTAACATTTCCATCACTGCACCACTTAGTTTTAAATAACCTTTAAAGCTTTGTTTATGTATAGTCAAATCTTTAAGCTTTACCGTAATGAGCTTTGTTAAAAATGATGTCAAATCTTTTCTATTAGCCCAATTATTCCCAAAATTGTGATTAATATTAAGACTAGTATTATGAATGAACAGCATACCCCTATCATAAATCTTAATAAATCTTTGGTTTTTCAAATTTTCCATTGTTTTTGTCTACAAGCAAACCTACTAAAAAAAGCAGCTTTCTATTTTAAATCGCCATCTAACATTATCTTCTATTTCAAGTGACGTTGTTTTTTAAGTATTTGATTGTTAAGCTGTTGCCTGCCCCGCAGCTTGCTGTGCGCAAATCGCTTAAAGTAGTAGAATTAGGCTATGGAAACGCTTGAAAGACAGACAGCATAGTGCATATAAGATACACTATCATTTTGTAACGCCCATAAGTATAAGAAAAGCTATATTTGGCAATTTAAAGCGTGTAATAGCCTAAATA
>BNVV01000108.1 GCA_025998355.1 Endomicrobiia bacterium | reverse complement strand
TAAACAAAATTGATGTCAAAAAAGGAGTTTATATCGTAAAAACTTACTTAAAGCAGTGTGTAGTGCGTCTTATGTTACTTTTTATTATCGTAGGAGTTTTTGTCTGTCAGTGCAACGCTCAGGACGCAAACATCGACTCTCAAGATGTTTATGCAGGACTTGGGAAGGCAACTGACCCTGTTCCTCTTATGCCAAAAACTCGCATTGGCACATTGCCTAACGGACTTAAATACTACATTCTAAAAAACAACCAACCCAAAGACAAAGCGTTTTTAAAGCTTGTTGTAAACGCAGGGTCAGTCTTAGAGCAAGATGACGAGCAAGGATTTGCTCATTTTGTAGAGCAAATTGCTTTTAACGATACCAAAGGACTCTTGCAAGACATTGACTCATCATCTGCTACTAAGAATTGCGTTAATTTCTCAAGTTCTACTGGTTTTGATGAGACAATTTACAGCTTTGAATTACCAATCCAAACAGGTAAAGACAAAGTAAAACGTATTCCGCAAAAAGCTCTTAACATTCTTGACTACTTGACGCATGCAGTTACGTTTAGCCAAAAAGACCTAGATGACCAAAAACGCATTATGCTTGAAGAGAAAAGATCGCAAAATGATGGAAGCTATGCTATTGCATATAAAGGATTAGAGGATCAGAAAATATATCCTATTTTGTGTGAAGGCTCGCCATATGCTAATCGTTTACCTATAGTAACACAAGAAGTTATCAAAACAGCAACACCTTCAAAATTAAAAGATTTTTACAACAAGTGGTATCGCACAGATAATATGGCTCTTGTGTTTGTTGGCGACTTTGACGACGCTGCGCTGGAGGCGTCGTTAGCAAAGCACTTTCATGCACCTTCTCCAAATACGCCTCTAAAACGTCCTATTTACGACTTATCACTACCTGTAAAGGGACATATGGATGCAGAAATTCTTACCTATCCTAAACAGTACTACATTGAAACTTACCTTTATTATAAGCGCCAACCAAAACCAATTGTTAATGATCTTGCTTCATGCCGCCAATATTTTATGAATATGCTTATTAATCGTATGCTTAGCGAGCGCTTTAAAAAAATATCTTCTAAACCGTCTGCTCCATATACGCACGACGATGTATGCCATAGACATATAAATTTTGCTAACTCATCGCGGTTTTATGAGCTTGGCGCTTTGGTAAAACAAAACAGAGTTGAAGAAACGATTAAATCCCTTTTACAAGAAAAAGAACGTATTTTACGTTATGGCTGGACAGATTCTGAAGTTGAACTGGCAAAACTTTATGTTATGTCGTCTCTTGAAGAAGCTGTTGCAGAAAAACGTCATGAATCTTCCTACAACTATGCTTGCAGTTTTACAGAACATTTCCTTGCAAGAAAAAGAAAAGCTGCAATTGCTGATCCAAATCGGAGACTAACAGCTGCAAAAAAGATGCTTCCTGGGATTACTGCCAAAGATTTGACAAATGCTGCAAGAGATTATTTTGTTGATGAGGATCTTACTGTGTTTGTACTGGCATCTAGCAAAGACAAATTACCATCAAAAGAAAAGATAAAAAAAATTGTCAAAGATGTAAAAAAATCAAAAGTTTCACCTCCAGTACCTGAGGTTATTGACTATAAGCTTTTAAAGCATGAGCCTGTGCCCGGATCTATTTTAAAAGAAACAATAGACCAAGAGACAAAAGCTGTTATACTGAGCTTAAGTAACGGCGCAAAAGTCATATTAAAACAAACTGCAAATAAAGACGATAAAGATAGTGGAATTAGTCTATGCGCCCTTGCCAAAGGCGGAACAATGGCTGTTACTGACAAAGAAGATATCCCTTCTGCAAGATTTGCATCTGAAATGCTTTATGAATCCGGCATAGGCCCATATTCTTACAAGGACACTGAAAATAAGCTTTTAGGAAAACAAGTATCCCTTCAGGCCGACATCGACGCTTTTGAACGTTCCTTCGAAGGTTATTCTTCAGTTAAAGATATTAAAACTTTTTTTGAGTTGATTTATCTTAGGTTTACTAGTCAAAAGTTTGATACTGATAAAGTTAAAAACTTAATTGAATCTTACAAAAAAGACTGGGCTGATCAAGATCGTGATCCTTTAACAGTGACTAATGAAATTCTTTATGATAATAATCCACATTTTAATGTCTGTGGTTCAAATCATCATTCGCGTTTTGATTTCTTAGAAACCACTTCTGCTTTTGTTCCTATTAAGTATTTTAAAACATCAGATTATCCTAAAATAAGTCAAAAAACTGCTCTTGAGTTTGTAAAGAAATGTGCGAACCCTTCAGATTTTACATTTGTTTTTGTTGGTAATATTGATACCGAAGTATTTAAATCATACATTAAAACTTATATTGCCTCTATTGCTCCATCAAAAACACTTACCAATCAAAACTTTACACGTCCCAAACCTTTAAAAAAGGAAATTTATACGGATAATGAATATGACACCGGGGTTCACATGTCTTGGGTTATAGATGAAAAATATTCTCTAAAATTGAAAGCAGCCTCAAAAGTACTTGAGAAATATATTAATATTATTCTTGATGAGCCTGAAGAGTATTGCAGTGCAGTTTATCTCAATCCTTTTTTTGATGAGCTTTCAATGGATACATATTTTTCATACGATCCTAAAAGAATTAAAGAACGCATATCTAGGGTTTTTAAAGATATCCAAAATATAGCAGAAGGAAATATTGACGCAGAAATTCTTGCAAAAGCTAAAGGAGCTATGCAAAAATTACATAAAGATATAAAAGATCATTCGAATGATCATATATATGCCGCTATTTATGCTTATTCAGCTGTTTTGCATAATAGCCCCTTAAGCGAATTTGATAATTTTCCTTTTGTTTGCCAAGCGGTATCCAAACAAGATTTAAAAGATATTGCCTCGCAACTGTTAAAAGGCAGGTATTATCAGTTAATTTCACATCCTAAAAAACATAAAACTACAAAATAATTTATGTAAGTATTACCAAAAACTAACTCAAAGTATCACAAACAGTATAACAAACACAACTCGAAGTTTTAAATTAAAAAGAGTGGCAAGCATCATAACAAATGAGC
>BNVV01000107.1 GCA_025998355.1 Endomicrobiia bacterium | reverse complement strand
CTTAAAGAAAGAACTTTTGGGGTGGCGGCCTTGGAGCGATGACTTTATTGGAACGCTAGCAATGAGGCAACAGAGAAGTGATTCTTGGGCTATGTTGCTAAACATGGGGTCAAAATCCACAGCAACAGTTACAGCTTTTCAATTTCCACCGCTGATACCGCGCGTTTTGCTGTGCGGGGTTCATTGATATAGTTGAACAACTTCCGTACTTAAGCGTGTGACAAGCGTAAACTAATTTAAAAATCAGAGTAGATTTTTATTTCTAGATTTGATTTTTGTCATGGGCAGCGCTTTAGACGCGACAAACTTATAAAAGTTTTTTGATTTTTGATTGTCGCATGCACTACCAGATTACAGTCTATGAAATTTGCTTTGAGTCTAAAATCAGTTGCCTCAAAAAATTTTTTTCATGCGTTTGTCGTGATCTCTATAGCTTACATAATATAAACATTTCCAAATTTATATACCAAAATACCCTTGCTTACTTCCTCACAAATAGCGGGAACGGCGAATCCTTGCAGCTCAATGACTCGACAAGTTAGATTTTTCGATTTTTGTTAATATTTTGGACGATATAGGCTGGCAGAGCGATTATCATATATATTTTGCTGCCTCTGCCGTGTTGTGGCGGCGCCTGTGATACTTCTCCAACACCGTCAATTGCGTCGGCGGCGTTTACTAGCGGCGCGTCATTTTTATCGCCTGTATCTTTTTCTTCTCTTGCTTTTGCTCTTTCGCGCTTCTTTTATTTGTTCTATTTTCTCTGGAGCAGCATGCCTTCTGTTTATAAGCATAGCGTTCTTTTTATTGCACGAACTCAACATCAAACCAAACAAAATAAATGAAATTAATAATCTTGTCTTCATCAAGAAAAACTAAAACAGGAGCGTCGTGTTTATGACGCTCCTGTTTTAGTTTTTCTTGATGAAGTACGCCAATACACTGTGGAGTCTCAAGGCAAAACGCATGCCGTGTTGCTTTGTCATTTAAGTTTACCAAGGAAGACGAATCTCCGATTTCTAAGGAGATGACCAGCCATAATCAAGCATCGCTTTGTAATATTTCTTTTTTTAACTTTTGATAGCTGCTACTAAATTCGTACTTATATTGCGATTCTCTATAGTCTCCTCCAAATGCCGACTTTGACAATACTAACACTGGAGGCGCTTGAATACGTTTGAATACATTGGCATATAATTTATTAAAAAACCATTCTATATGCTCAATAAACTTAATGGCATTTTTCATGCCGTATTTATCAAACATATTGTTTTCTTCCATACAACTATGCTTCGTCTTGAGATATGTTTTAAGTATTTTTTCCGGCGTCTGTTTTTTATATTCCATGAATTGTTCCAAAAGCCAATCGTCAAAGCCCCATATCATAGGGTCAAATTGATTTTCTTTTAACTCCGCCGAAGGCAATATCTGGTCAATATTAAACTTATAGTTCTTGCCAGGTATCAACTCTTGAGGTATTATTTGTCCATAAGAAGAGTTTATGTATCGAGCCATTTCCCATATCTCTGTTTTTGTTAAATCCCCTAAAGGACACCACGCACCTGCCAAATCACCATAAAGAGTGCCATACCCTAAGGCAAGTTCCACTTTATTTGTATTATTTATCAATACGGCATTATTTTCTGAAGTCTGCGCCATTAAAATTATAGTTCTGATTCTTGCTTGAAGATTTTCTTCCGTTATAGATTTAAGATTGGAGCCTTGCGTTAAAGTTTTATTAAACTCTTCTAAAATGTCATTAATTGCAATAAATTTTAATTTAATGCTAAGCCCATCGCATAGCTTTGAAGCCGCCTGCTTTGTTTTGTCTGAATTGTAAAATGTTGGAAGGTTATAAGCTAAAATTTTACTTTTTCCTACAGCTAAAGAACATAAAACCATATTCAATGCAGAATCTATACCGCCGGATAATCCAAACACATACTTAGGACTACCTAGCATTTCGTCCATAGATTTATAGGCCTCTTGTACTGCTAAAAACTTTTGTTCTACCTGAGAAAGATTTTTACGATTATTGTTTCGAGACGGAAAATTCTTTGCAATATGCGTATAATAAGAGTCCTTATTTATTACAACCAATCCCTCATGATAAGGAGCTATTTCAAGAGGTTCAAAATCCTTAGGTTTTATTCCTCCGTCAAGTTTAAGTCTGTCAAATACTGATTGGTCGAGATTGTCAATAAAAGTCGCCCATTGCCTTTCTCCTGTTCTGGAGTAAACCCTACTATCACCGTCAAATGTGACTATGGCTTTCCCATTATTTTGCGTCCCTACACAGTTTACGTAATAGAACGGCACAAATTTGTCACCTACTAAATTTTTCAATTCTTTTATTCTATTGTCTCTGGCTATCGATTTGCCTATAGAAAATGGAGATGCCGAGATATTTATAATAAATTCTGCTCCATGTTTAATTAGCTCTTGCGTAGGATTGATTTTATAATCACTGCTCCATAAATCTTCACAAATTTCCAACCCTATTTTCATTCCGTTGGAAAGCGTTACTACATTGCAAGTACTTAGCTCATAGGATTCCAAAACATCTGATGAAAAATATCTTTTATCATCAAACATTCTATAATTAGGAAGCAAAGATTTTCTTCTTACAATTATATTTCCTGATTGCGCCACATAGACCGCATTATATTTTCTTACTTTACCGTCCTCATTTTTTCCATCTCCTAGATCAATATTGCCGTAGACAATAATTATACTGGTTTCTTTTGCCAAACCGCTTATTTTATCATTGTACGATAAAAGCTCATCGATAAATTCGTCTTCCGTCCATCTGTCACTCATTAGATACCCCGGTATACACATTTCGGGGAAAGCTATCAAATCTGCGCCAAGGTTTTTAGCCTTTTTTGCAAACGATACTAAGTTTTGATAATTTTCTCTAGGATTTCCTTGTTTAACGCGCATTTGCGCCAGTGCTATTTTCATTGTATGCGTTACACCGTTTTTAACGAATTCGACTACTAATTTATTTTCTCCATCTTTGCTTTGTAATTTTATTCTTTTATACGATTCCAGTATCCGACAATCTCTTAACCAAAGCAGCAGCAACTTCGTGAGCCTTACCAACAAATTTTTCTCCACCAGCTCTCTTTGGCGGTGTAAAAATTTTCATAACCTGAGTGGGAG
>BNVV01000106.1 GCA_025998355.1 Endomicrobiia bacterium | reverse complement strand
AGACACGACACGGCAACTACCACGGTAAAGACGCTTCTACACCGAACCTTCGGTTCGAAACGACACGACAACGGTGCACTTGTTGTAACTACCAGAAACATCAATTTCTTCTCTTAAAAGCTAAAGCAGTTGACGTTTAGCAGTAAGGTAGTTGATCATGCGCTTTTGACATATAAAAGATGTAAAACGATGTAAAACATGCAGTTAATAACTAACATAGGAGACTAAAAATGATTGATGTAACTGACAGAAACATTGCAAGTTTTAGATGAAGAATGGACGCTTTTGGACTTTTGGGCACCATGGTGTGTGCCGTGCAAACAGAATGGTGACGACTTAGTTTTAAATGATTTTATTTCCATATGAGGATGTTTTTTCTAGTTTGAACTGTAACCATTTTAATATAAGCATCCAAGTCTTTATATTTACAGTATCCCTACAGCATATAACTTTACATAACTTTATTTTACTTTTATACAACTTTATACAACTTTATGGCGTTTTACACGCTAAATTTCTACTTATCTCTTTATATCTCAAAGGGAAGGCTGCTCGTGCTATTTCTTTGGAGGTTTGTCTTTGTTCTCGAGTCTTATTGGACGACCGCGAAGCTCTGGATTTCCCACCCGTTCTTCAAATGTCCATGACTCACGCGTCTTACGCTGAGTGCGAGGTAACCTTAGTTTGTGATGTAACCTTAGTTTGTGCTGTCTAGTAAAAAAAAGTTTGTGCTGTCTAGTAAAACCCCAATCGTTTAGACAAATTATTGCCCAAGTTATGTATAATATTAGGACTGGTACTATCATCCACATCACACACACTACTCCTACCGATTTTCTATCTTTATAAAACCATTTCCAAAGTGGTACAAAATGTCTATTTATATCTTCTTTCCATTTTTTTTCATCCCACTCCCACTTTTTTATTTTTTCCCGCAGCGGTCTGACTGACCATACTAACAGCATTAATAACCACACTAACAGCGCTAACAAACCTATAACTGAGAAAAATTTTAAGATGCTCTCAACTGCTCCTGGCATGCCCCATTTTTTTACGAGCTCATAAAACAAGCGCACAAAGGCATCCCCCCGCCAGCTCTTCATTTTAACCCCCCCAGCAATGAACGCTTTTAAACTGCTATAGTTTGCTTTATTTTATGGGTTTTTAGAGAATAAATACAAGGCAAATGCAGTTGTAGTTTATCAAATTACAAAGATCTTAAATTGCTTTTTTACTTCCTGATAGTGTGAATTAAAATCGTACTTGCCTATCTTTTGACATGAAGCTATATTTTTCTCCGACATAAACTCTCAAACTGTAATATTCTCTAAGCAGTAAATTTGGACTAACTTTTAAGTTTTTTAATGTTGGGATAATTGAAAAGAAGTGATTGGAGAAATTACTTTGACATTTGGTATAAACTACAGAAATCATAAAAAACGGTAATACTCACTTTCATTAATTTCTGTTAACGCTATTTTGGCACCAGAATGCCCTTGTTTTACAGCTTTTTTAAGCCAGTTGGTTGCTTCTTTATAATTTTGCTCTACTCCTTTTCCTTCGTAATACATTACACCCAAGTTATAGTGTGCGTTAGCACTTCCTTTTTTTTGCTGCTTTTTTACATTTCTCAAATATTTCTTGATGTTCATCTTTTTTGGAAACTTCTTTATGTTCATTTGTCATTGCATTGATCTTCTTTTGTATAAAGATTTTTATGTATTATATCATTTTAATAAATTTAATAGATTATTTAAGCTTTTTAATAGAGTTTAACTTTTAACATTTCTTGTTTTGATAAATCTTGTATTTTGAAGCAAGAAATGTACAATGCCATGGCCATAGCTAAGCTCATAACTAAGACCCGTGATCTTGCATAAAATCTAAATCGCTTTTAACATTCCCATCACTGCACCACTTAGTTTTAAATAACCTTTTTTAAAGCTTTGTTTATGTATAGCCGCGTTTTAAGCTTTGCCGTAGCTTTGTTAAAACGATGTCAAATATCTTTTATTAGCTCAATTGCTGTTGCAATTACGAGTAATATTAAGAATAGTGTTATGCATAAACAGCATGCCCCTATCATAATCTTACAAAACTAACCAGTTTACCACTAAATATCTTTTCTCTATCCATATCTATTATTGTTACCCCCTTTAGTTTTTTGGATTATTTAATGTAAATTCACCTAATTTATCTTATAGTTTTTCAATGTCCGCTAATGTTATTTAGCGGACATTGAGACTCTTTTTCTTACACCTTTTTTCTTCTTTTGTAAGACTTCCAAACTCTTTAAAAAGCATTTCTTTTTTCTTTTCTTCCTTCTTTATACTTTCCACTTTTCATTACTTTGCAATGGCTGCAAGAACAATCAAAAACATTGCTCTGTTAGTTCTTTTGCGCTTAAACCGATTAGATTTTTTTCAATTGGCTCGGCAAGAAAGGCCTGTGCGGTTTTGTGGACAAGAGCATTGTATTGCGCTATTGTCAAGCCACGTGTTTCATTGTGTATTTGCGACGCATAAGCATCTATTTCCTGCATTGCTTTTGATTCGTGTATTTCATTGTTAGATGTCATAATTTACCACCTCCGCTGGTGTGTGAATAAATATCCTCTTGTAACCTTCTTTAGCGTTTATAATTTCTGTTTCTATAATTGTCTTAGTTTTGCAATGTGCTTAAAATTGAGGCTCACAATAAAGTTAATATCATTTACTGTTACTTGCCATATGCAGAGCGTCTGTAGCAAAGATTAGAAATAATACCATTTTGTATATAGATATTAGCAAGTCGGTTAGCTTCGTCACTTTGACAAGTGTTTTGACGTTGTACTCTGATATTAGCGCCTTCATACGATCTCGCTTGTTTTCATCCGTTGTCTTATTTAGTTCTTCTAAAACATACTCCGAGGCAAAAGGCTCAAATCCTTGGAGGCGTATTTTGCTAAAAAGCTTTAGAGTATCCGCTTTATACTGCGGGGCAAGTCCGCAAAAGGAAAGTTAAATATTGTTGTTTCAAGGTGATTCTAGGTATTTTCATAAGACACCCTTTTTAAAATTCTGTTTTAAAACGTCGCTATTTGTCAAATCCTCATTATCGCATCTTTTTATCTATTTGCATAGTACTCAAGGACTTGGTTTGCTATTTCATTTATACTCAAATCCTTGCTTTTGCTTTGTGCCTTTAATCTAGCATAAGTGCTGGGCTTAACTAGTAAGCTTAAGTGCTTTGTTTTTGTTTCTACCGCTA
>BNVV01000105.1 GCA_025998355.1 Endomicrobiia bacterium | reverse complement strand
TTGTCTTTTTGTCTTTCTTTGCATAAATCCATGCCTTTTTAAATAAACTAAAATCGTTCCTTCCCCTATTATCGCTGTGCATATTATTTGCTCACCTTTAATTTAACTACTACCAACGGTTATTGTAGTCTTTTTTTCTTCTTGCTTTGCCACTTTCGCTGTTTTTGAAGTCTTTGTATCAATCCTAGCATAATCACTGCTACTTCTCACCTTTCTTTAACAATACCTATTTCCATCTAGTGCATATTCCACACTACTTATTAATACTTATTCTTGCGTACCCTAGTCTATATCCACAACTTTTACTGACATTGTAACTGTCTTGCGACAATATGTTCGGGTATTACCTGAAGTACTCCAAACATCATCCCTACTATTTTTCTATACTCAATTTTCTCTTTACTCATCTCTCCCCTATCTTTTCTTACTCCCGACTATCCTTTGTTTTATCAAATGTCCCTTGCTTTACTCCCATTAATACTAAACCCATTCCACCTGACCCGCCTGTTTTCTTTTTTTGTTTCATAGTACTTCCATTGTGCTTTTATATGTTAGTTATTAAGAGGTCTAATGCCTTAAAAGCCTTCTTTCGAAAAACTGACAAGTAACGCTAAACTTAAAATGCTTGCTATTGTTGCTGTTATGCGTAAATTATTACATTATTAACAATTGTTGTAAACAGTTTTACCTTGATAGGTCTTATGTGAACGCCTAATTATACTTCCTTTTAAGGTCTTTTATCCACTTTTTTCAAATGGGTTGGGTCAATTGTGATATGTGTTATGTAAGACACAGCAATCTCTAAACCGCACTGTTGTTTTAATTGCCTAACTAATTCCGAGGAAGTCCAGCCATGTGATTCTTTTAATTCTTTTATCTTGAATCCAAACGCTAATGGTATCCTGAAATCTATCTTTTTTCCTATCATCATGTCTTTACCCTCTTGTATAAATATTTTGTAAATATGCACACTTTACCACATTTATTTTTTTTGTAATACCCTAGGCAACATGAGACAGAACCGCATTTATTTAAGACTGGCTATTTCTCTTTTTACTCATCTTACTCATCAATATGCTTTTGTTTTGAAGCGATCTTTTCTGTATTCTGACTTAGACGAAAGTTGCTTGCTAGATAATCTCTTTGATCTGCAGGAAGTGCGTTTATTCCGCAAAATATTCACGATCAAATTTGAGGCCGTAATAAGTCAATCATTAATTATCTAAGGTTTTTCTTTTAAAGCCTGTTTTTCTATGAAGAAGGAAACCTGATACCAAATTGCGAACGAACCCCGACCAAACTCCAAGAACCCCAAAAACGCAGGAATAGCCTCAGGGGAAGTTAGAAGGCGAAAACGAAGATATATATAAAGAAATAGCAGAAGCAGTCTCTTGTCTAAGCAGGTAACTACAGAGTCACTGTATGGAAACATAAAGCAAATGGCGCAAAGCACCAGCCAGAACGAGAACAAGACTATAACCATAAAAGATTTGATGGTTATATAGGCTATACAAGGAAATACAAAATCATTTGAAATATACAAATAATAGTTTATAATAGACGAAAATCATAAAGAGCAATCGAGCGAAGCTAAAACATACAACATACAAATGCAATATCGGGATTGTGGAAAGATTTCTAACAAAGTGGTGGATGTTAAGGATGTTATTTAAGCCTAAGCCATGTCATTCCGTTATGGAATTACGTCTAACATGGCATGAAGAGATGATGTTGAAGAAAGAAAGTTGATAAAGTGATTAGGTGCAAAAAATCGTTTAATAAAATTTAGCTCAATAATCCTATGTTTTCAGGAAAAGCTACAATAGATTTAGTAAAGCAGATATATGCAATATATTTGTTTTTGAACTCAAATAAAGGAGTATCGGGTTTATCGACTAATAGTGTTATATAAAATAGTGTGCGATATTAGAGCCTGAAGCATGTAGGATTCATGCAAAGACATAAGAGCTTTTTTTGATTTTTGATTGTCGCATGCACTACCAAATTGCAATCTATAAAATTTGCTTAAATTTAATCAGATCTCTCAATAAACTTTTTTATACCTTAAAACGGCCAGTATGACAAATACAAAAACCTGCAAAAACAATGGGTTTTTAGATGCGCTCAGAAATGACGATTTTATGTACACTGATTGCATTTTATTAAAAGCCTGTCGTTGTTTTAATTTGTTTGTCTTCGTTGATAACGGTCCCATTAATATGTTAAAGATTTTAACGCAGACGACTAACACATGGAGTCTGTTCTTGTATTGCAATAGCTAGATAATAATGGATATACCTATTTACATCAAAGTTTAAATCTTACAGTCTTTGCTATAATACAAAAGACTAATGCAAAAAAGGACATGAGGGGGGACAGATGAAACATGTACACGGCCGATACAGAAGACACAAATCACAAAAGGTAATAATTGCAATTCTTTTATTTGTTCTAACCCTAAGCTCGTGTAAAATGTGTCCTGATAAAGACAAAAACAAACATAGTGATCTAAATAGGAACACTCCTGCTAGTCCTAAAGAGATTAGCTTAACTCTGGCTCTAGATCTAGCCTACCTCAACGCCCTCATCGCCGATCTCCCCAATATCACCGCCACCGCCGACGTCAAACTCGCCCTCGGTGTCGCCTCCAAAGCCCTCAAACATGCCGCCGACATTATCAATAGAACCATTCCAAATGACAGAAACGCCTTCGATATCGCCAAAGGCTACACCACTCGCTACGACAATTTCCGCTTCTTCCGTCCCTACAACGCCGCCATCGCCGCTACCTTCGACACCACCTACCACGTCGCCGGCTTTGCAGAATACGTCGTCGCTGAAGTTGTTGGTGATATCAACTGTTCTGAACGCTATTCCAGTGCCGACGCCAACTGCCCCTCCCTCGTTCTCCACTACACCGACATCGTCGCCCACGCCGACGCCCGTGTAGCGGGTGCCTTCGCCGGCATCGCCGCCGAACTTGCCAAAAAAGTCAGAGACTTAGAGGCGTTTTTTAACAACTGGAAAAATTTCAAAAAAGCCTAGAGATTTATGCCCCTATATACAAACGTTCATGTTTTGTTGGAATTTACTTAAATTAAACGTTTGTCAGTGTATATTTGAAATTAAAACTCTAAACTTGTTTTCAAATATCCAAATTAGAAACCAGAATAGCAAATCTTTAAAAAAGAGTGGGAGGCTCATTTGTTATGATGCTTGCCACTCTTTTTAATTTAAAACTTCGAGTTGTGTTTGTTATACTGTTTGTGATACTTTGAGTTAGTTTTTGGTAATACTTACATAAATTATTTTGTAGTTTTATGTT
>BNVV01000104.1 GCA_025998355.1 Endomicrobiia bacterium | reverse complement strand
ACGTCCCTTTCTTTACTCCCATTAATCGCCTAAACCCATTCCATCTGTTTCCGCACGCTTTCTTTTTCTGTTTCATAGTACTTCTATTGTACTTTTATATATTAGTTGTGCAAGAGGTCTAATATATATTAGATGTTTTTCTCCTCTTAGCTTGTAGTGTTTTAGGGATAGGTTTGTAGTGTTTTAGGGATAGGTTTGTAGTGTTTTAGGGATAGGTTCAAGAAAATGATTGGTTTTATAGCCAAATCGCTTGAAATTGCACTATCTCATAGCTTGAGGAATGTTATACACTCTCTTCATACATCTTCTTACTATTTTTATTGTTAAACTATAACCTCATAACAAGCTGCGGGGAATCGCTCAAAGTAGCATAATTAGGCCATGGAAATGCTCAAAAGATGGATAGCATAGCGCATAAATGGTGTTAAGCATAGAAGATTTTCATGAAAGGTTATTAAAAGCTTTAAAGTTAAAGTGTATATTAATGTTAAGTTAGTTTATTATAAACATGAAATGTTGTTTGCCAATGCCACTTTGGATTGAAAAGCATGAGTAGTAATTCTAATAAACTTTGTTGAGAATGTTTTCCACTTATTCATCGATTCCAATTCTTTTTCTGTTAGAGGCTTACCATTTTTGTTGCAGTATTCCCATTTTAAAAGTTTTTCGTTCTCCAATTCATCTAATCCTTTTTCAAAAGGTTCTATTATTCTTTCGTAAGGGTATCGGTTTTTACTTTTTTTTACTTTGTCATGGGTTGGAAGCACATTAATGTACTTCAATAAGTTAGGTGTTTTTACAATGAAATCGTCTGGGTTTTGTTTTTTCTTTTTTGGGTTTAATTTTATACGTCTTAATGTCCAAATTCTATACAAAAGAGGTTTGCCAACTTTACTAGCTTTCCAATAATAAGCAGGTATGGTCATAAGATAAGAATTTACTAACAATTCTGCTATCTCTTGCGTAAATGTTAGTGTAAGCTTCCCGTATTTTATTTCAGTTATATCGGCTAGTATTCTAGTTTTATGTTTTAAACAATAATAATGTGGTTTTTCTTCGTGCCAATCAAGCCAGCATGAAAAAAGTAGGTGTGAATCTTTTTTAATTTGTTCCTTTACTTTTGAATATGACTTAAGCCCTCTACACTCCATATACTCTTTTACACTTAACTCTATCTTTCTATTTAAGTTTTCTTTATTTTTTTCTTTGTGATGATTTTGCTCTGTTAACCTTGCAACAAGATAAACTAGAAGAGGGTTTGTTGTTGCTGAATCTAATTGTTTCTCTAAGTTTTTAGCATCTTTAAAATTTTCAACAAGCAAGCGACAATTATCATGTAGCTGCATTCTTATAGTCTGTTCTTTTTCATTCTTATCTATTAATAGTTTTTGCCCCATAAGTGCATTGATTGGGATGGCATTGCATAGTCTTATGTTCTCATTATTCAATTCAGTGTTATAAAAATCAAGATTTACATGCTTTGTTGGACTTATTGTCTCTATAGGATTTACATCAAGAAGTTCTTTATTATCTTCTTCCTTTTCTTGTATCATTGTAGTTCTTCCTGTGTAGTAAAGAGTCCTATAAAATATAAAGCATCATTTTTAAATACTTCTTTTTTCCTTAACCGTTCTTGCGCTGTGGCAATGGTATTATCTGATATGTGCCATGTTATTTCTATAGGCTCAAAAACTTTCTTTAATATTTCTAATTTTTTTGCTTTTTCGACTCCAGTAGCGTGGTTGTTAGTAATTGAGGCAATTTTTTCCATAGCTATATTTAGCGTCAGTATATTTTCATAAAGTATCTTCATTTCTATCTGAAACATGTTTAACGCATTAATCTTCAGGTAGTCTGTAATCAATTCAATAGCCTTGCAATATCCACGTGTAAAATAAAATTCTTCTAATAAATTATTTCTAGCTGATTTTATATTCTCTATTTCTTTTTCATTTTTTTTATTCTTTGTTGTAAATTTGTCAAGAGTAAGCCTACATAAAAGATGACACAACACAGGGTCTTGTTCGTTAGAGATTTCCGTAATGCGGTGAGATATCAATTCTGCGTTAGATATCATATTGATAGGTTCGCTGATTCTCGTGCTGTAGATAATAAAGGAATTTCGATGTGCTATTGCTAATGCGTGCGCTCTTAAGAGCCACTGATTAATTTTGTAATATTCCAGATATGCAGGCTTGTCAGTTTCAGTGAAATTTTGCAATTTTTGACTATAAATTTCAGCTATAGTTTTCCATTTGCCGTTTTCTTCAACGGTCGGCTCTCGTCCTAAGTTTTTAATCAAGTTGTATACTAGTGTTTTACCTGCTTCCTCGCCAGTCCATTTACGTTTTTTCAAAAGCCTTGTTATATAGGCTGTTGCTTCTTCTGTTGCAGCATCTTGAGTGATTTCCTGTTTTATTCCATCACTATCCATTAGTTTTTTTACATCGGACTCAATTAGTTCATCGTGTTGTTTTTTGATATCTGATTCAATAAGTTCGTCTTGGTCTTTGACGTGGTCTAGTCCCACTTTATTCCTTCCCCACTTAAAAATCTTTTAATTCCTTCTCAAGTTCTTCATATGTTATCTTAAGTACTTTTCTTATTTTTAAAACAAGATAATTATGGGCATCGTTGCTGTTAACAGCTATAACGATGTTTATCTATTGAGTATATCATTTCTATAAATTACATGACTTCCTTCCTGTTTATCCTTATAGAAACCATTTGCTTGTATAAATTTTATTAACTTGCTTTGTATTAGAGTTCTAATACCGATATTAGTCTGCTTAACTAATTAAAAACATATCTAATTAAATGTATTATTGACTAAGAATGATATGGAAGAACTGCGCATTTAGTGTGGCTTCTAGTATTTGTCATTCTTCAAAACTATTTTGCTTAGTGTTTTCATATTAACTCTTTAACATCTACCACCTCGCTAAAAATCTTTCCACAATCCCGACATTGTGCTTGTATGTTATATATTTTAGGTTCTCTTAATTCTTCCTTGGGATTTTCACCTATCATGTCTTGTATAAATTTAAATGATTTAATATCCCCTCGTATAGCCTTGTCTATTTGGGATATAACCATCAAATCTTTTATACTTATGGTTTTGTTATCGTAGCCGCTTTGCGCCATTTGCTTGATGTTTCCATGTAGTGAATCTGTAGTTATCTGCATAGACAAGACTATTTCTGCTATTTCTTTGTATCTTCGTTTCTGCCTTCTAGCTTCCCCTGATGCTATTTGTGCATTTCTAGCTTGTTCTTGAGCTCGTTCGGGTTTTGTTGGTCATTTGGTACTAGATTTCCTTCGTTCATAATA
>BNVV01000103.1 GCA_025998355.1 Endomicrobiia bacterium | reverse complement strand
CAGGTTTTGGAGACTTGTCAAGAACTATGTGACATGTAAAGATAGAGTTAGGGAAGACCAAATTAAAAGCCTGGTAATCTCATAAACAAGCGGCAAGCCTTGAGGCATGAGGGAACCATCATTTATCGCTACATGAATCTTTTTATTTGTAGAAAATAGTTGATTTTTGGTATGTTTACAGCTAAACAGACCTGAAAATTACCAAGTTTATGCCAAATGACTTCTTATTATTGAATCTATACAATGGACCTCTAAAGCAAAAACCAACATCATAGTCATTGTAAGACTTGCAATGTTTTACAAGTTACGGTGGTTAAAGACTTCAAGCACTAACAAAATTTTCTAAAAAATAACGCTCCAACAGCCCTTTAGAGAGTTTCTTCTTTCAAAATGTATTTCTTGGTTATTGTTTATCTTCTTCTAATTTTTCTTAAATTTCCCCATCATAAGCTCTTATAAAAATATTTTTAATATCTTCCATCAACGGATAAACTGGATTTGCTCCGGTGCATTGATCATCAAATGCCTGGTCTACAAGACTGTCAAGTCTATCATAAAAATCTTTTTTTTCTATACCTGCGTCTTTTATTGAAAGAGGTATTTGGACGTCTTTTTTCAGCTTAGTTATTGCGCTAATCAATAAACCAACCTTTTCATCGTCATTTTTGCCACCAAGACCCAATTCGTCTGCAATCTGTCCATACTTTGCTTTAGCGTTAGGAAATTTATATTGCGGAAATATAGCCTGTTTTCTTGGGCAATCCGTCGCGTTATATTTAATAATCTGATTAATAACCAAAGCATTCGCAATACCATGAGGTATATTAAATGCCGCCCCCAACTTATGCGCTATTGAATGACATAAACCTAAAAATGCATTCGCAAAAGCCATGCCCGCAAGAGTTGACGCGTAATGAACTTTTTCTCTTGCTATAGGATCATCTCCAGCATAAGAACGCGGAAGATACCTAAACAATAATTTTGTAGCTTCTAGCGCAGGAGAATTTGTGAAGTTTGTCGCAAGAACAGACACATACGCTTCAACAGCATGAGTTAAAGCATCAATACCTGATGCCGCACATAGTCCTTTTGGCATAGAATCAACAAAATTAGGATCAACTATAGCCATATTAGGAGTTAATGCATAATCTGCAATAGGATATTTAATATGCGTTTCATCGTCGGTAATAACAGCAAATGGTGTCACTTCCGATCCTGTGCCTGAAGTTGTTGGAATTGCAACAAGCTGTACTTTTTTTCCTAATTCTGGAATCTTGCAAATTCTTTTTCTGATATCCATAAAACGCATGGCAATATCTTGAAAATCCACTTCAGGATGTTCATACATAAGCCACATAATTTTTGCAGCATCAATCGGAGAACCGCCTCCAAATGCAATAATTACATCAGGCTCGTAAGTTCTAAGCATTGACAGCGCTTCATTTATTGCAGAAATTGTTGGGTCGGGTTTAACGTCAAAAAATATTTGATAATCTATGCTGATATCTTCCAAAACCCTTGTAATATTGTAAATTGCACCTGAATTAAATAGGAATCTGTCTGTAACGATAAACGCGCGTTTTTTACCTTCTAACTCGCGTAACGCCAAATCTGTGGCACCTCTCTTAAAATAAATTTTTGGAGGGACTCTAAACCACAGCATATTTTCACGCCTTTGCGCAACTGTTTTATAGTTTAACAAGTGCTTTACCCCGACATTTTCGCTCACGGCATTTCCTCCCCACGAACCGCATCCAAGCGTCAATGAAGGTTCCAATTTAAAGTTGTACAAATCTCCTATTCCGCCTTGCGATGATGGCGTATTAATTAAAATACGTCCTGTGTGCAATTTTTTTGCAAATGTATTAATTCTATCCTGCTTTCTTTCGTCAGTATAAAGTACAGATGTATGACCAGCTCCACCTAATTCTACAAGACTATAAGCTTTCTCAACAGCATCTTCAAAATTTTCGGCTTTATAAATAGCAATTACCGGTGATAATTTTTCATAAGCAAATGCTTCTTTCAAATTAATTTCAGAAACTTCACCCGCAAGGATTTTCGCATCTCTAGAAACTTTAACACCTGCTATTTCAGCTATTTTATACGCAGACTGCCCAACAACAGCAGCATTTAATTTGCCCTCAATAATTATTGTTTTTGCCACTTTTTCTTTTTCTTGCTTGTTTAAGATGTAGGCTCCGCGAAGAGTTAATTCTTTAATAACGTCATTGTAAATATCTTTAATAATTATAATTGATTGTTCAGACGCACAAATCATACCGTTGTCAAAAGTTTTTGACATAAGAATTGAAGAAACAGCCATTTGGATATCAGCAGTTTCGTCTATAATTGCAGGCGTATTTCCGGCGCCTACTCCAAGGGCAGGTTTCCCGGATGAATATGCTGCCTTAACCATCCCTGGACCGCCTGTAGCAAGAATTGTAGCTATATTTTTATGCGTCATAAGCAAATTTGTCAGTTCAAGGGAAGGAACATCAATCCAACCAATTATATCTTTAGGAGCTCCAGCTTTAACTGCCGCGTCGAGAATAATTTTAGCTGCTGCTATCGTAGATTTTTTAGCTCTGGGATGAGGTGAAAAAATTATAGCGTTTCTTGTTTTTAAAGTGATTAAAGATTTAAAGATTGCCGTAGAGGTGGGATTTGTAGTAGGGACAACCCCAGCAATAACGCCTACAGGAGCTGCAACTATTTTAATTCCATTTGCTTCATCTTCGCTAATAATTCCGCAAGTCAAAGCGTCTTTATGCTTATTGTAAATGTATTCTGATGCAAAATGATTTTTAATAACTTTATCTTCAACAATTCCCATGCCTGTTTCTTCAACAGCCATTTTTGCCAAAGGAATTCTTGCTTGATTGGCAGCAATCGCAGCGGCTTTAAAAATTTTGTCAACTTGTTCTTGAGCAAAAGTCGCATACACTTCCTGCGCTTTTTTTACACGCTCGATAAGGGCGTTTAAAGATTCCGTATTGCCTATCGTAAGAGTAGAATCAATATCCGAGTCAGTGTTTTTTTCTTTCATCTTTAGCATTTTTAATCTCCCTTGAATTATATATTAGACCTCTTTCCAAATCGGCATATAAGCGATAGCGCGTGAATGATCATGAAAACAAACCAATGTGTTTTGAGATTTTTCAACTTCAAGTGACCACATACAACAGTAAAATTAAAAACCTCCTTAATTGCAAAATAATTTAGACATTCTTCTGGATTTGTTACTTTTAAGCTAGTCTTTTAATAGCCATAAATGCCTGCAAGGTATAAGATATATTATCAAAACTAGTTCCTTTAGGCAAACCATCAGATAAGATCATTTCTATGTTGTGTTGTTTCGTCTTGCAAAGCCTA
>BNVV01000102.1 GCA_025998355.1 Endomicrobiia bacterium | reverse complement strand
GTGTGAAGAAGTACACTGACCACTTAAGCTGTAAAAGCGCAATTTCAAATGGTTTGGCTAAACTACATTAAGCTTAAGTTGCATTACCATCATTATCATTGCCTTACTCTTGCTTGCGCGCTATATCGCTCTATATTGCTCTAGCCCAATTATCAAGGATACTCCTACTGCCACTTCCCTTCTCCAATCTCACTTCTAACACATTTCTATCTTTCTTTACTCTGTCCTTCTTTTCTCTATTTTTTACATAGTAGTCTTTTACTCTATCTTTATTTCAAAGACCCCGGACTCATTATCATTGATATATTTCATCATCCCTGACTTTTGAATTCGTGACTTCTGAATCCGTGACTTCTGATGGTTCTTGTTGTGATTGTGACTGTTTTGTGTCTTTTGATGATTGTTGTTTCTGAGCAATGGCTTTCTGTGCACGACCTAATTTTTCTCTTGTTTCATTTATCTCCCTATTATACTTTTCCAGATCAGCATCAGTACGTACAGGTAACCCATTAGACATAACAAGTTCTCCTTTTTCTGATCTTATTTCTTCTGCCCATTTAAGAGCATCCCTCAACCTCTCAGCGTCTTCCTCTGGATTCTCAAATTCTTCCTGTGTCTGAGCTCCACTCCCACCTGCGCTAGCTGCACCTTGCTCATCTGCAGAACCTTCTTTCTTCTTCAATCTCTGAATCTCTTCCTTTAACCTAGCAATTTCTTCCTGTGCCCTCCGAGTTTCTCTCTGTGCCATCTCAGTTTCTTCCTCTGCCTTCCGATTTTTTTCCTGCGCTTTCCGACTTTCTTTCTTTGCATCGTCTGCCGCAGTTTTGAACTGTTCTCTTTCTCTCGTTAAAGTCTCAACTTGTTCCGCAGTAGCCTGAGCTCCACTCCCAAATGCGCCATCTGCGTCTTGCTCACCTGCAGAACCTTCTTTTTCCTTTTCTTTTTGTTTTCCCTTGCCTTGAGCTCTACGCTCATCTACGCTACCTGCACCATGCCCATCTGCAGAAGCTCTTTGCCCAGCCAACCCTTCTCCTTCTCCCTCTATTTCATCAGTCTGAGTTGACCCATCTACGCTACCTGCACCTTGCCCACTTTTAATATATCTAATTTCATCCCGAAGCCGTTTATTATCTATAATTAGCCCAGTATTCTTTTTTGCCTCTTTTTCTGACTCTTTATCCATTTTCCGTTTAGCTTGTTCCAATTTACTTTTAGCTTCACGTCCCAAAGTCTTATTAGTAGCAATAAGACTAGCAGTAACATCCTTTTTCTCGATTAGATCCTTTAATATTGTATCCAATTCAGTCTTACGTTTATTCAGCTCTTGTTTCTTTTGTTCATCTCCCCCTGCCTGAACAGTTGCATCATTAAGCTCTTTAAGCTCTTTTTGAGCACTATCTATATTTTCTTGTAAACCTTTTTGTTCTGCAACAAGCGTAGTAAGCTTTCCAACCACATCGTCAATAGTTTCCTTTTGGTGAGTAATTTCACTATAATTATTTATCAATTTAGCGTTATAAACATCTAACTTAACTCCCTCAACAGTTGGAATATCGAGACTATCTGTTGTATTGCTAATAGTACTTTTATAGAGATTGCTATCCCGATTAGTCTTTTTTATATTCTCTTTAGCTGCATCAAGCTTAGCACTAGCTTGAGCCGCATCATTATCCAGTCTTTCAGATGTCTGTTTAAGTTTATCCTCTTCCATTCCAGCTTGATTCATTTTTTCATCTGCCGATGTCAAGCTTGCTAATAACTTATTTTCCTCTGACTCATAAACCTTAAGATCGATCTCATTCCTATCGACTTGTCCTTGGAGAATTTTAACAACTGCTACAGAAGCTTTGTTATTTTCATCCAACGTTTTTAAAAATCGCTTATGTGTATCTTTTGCATCACTTAAACGTACATTGTTTTCCTTAAGATTTGTCTTGGTTGTAAGTTTATCATCAGCAAACCCCTTCTTACTAGCCACTATCACCTCATATTCTTTCCTAACCTCAACCTGATTAAGACTTATATCGTTAAGCTTATTTGTCTGGTCGTTACAATCCTTACGATGTTCCTGTATCTTTTGTTGTGTTCGATTTTTTTCATCATCATCATAGTACATAACTAGGGACAATTCGTTCAAAAGTGTCTTCTGAGCAGCATTGCTACGCTCTTGAGCCTTTTTGCGATTACTGGATGCGTTTTCTAGCGCAATATCACCTCGATCCTTGACAGATTTAGCTTCCTCGGTCACCTTATCAAATATAGCAGTAGATTCATTAAAGTCCCTAACTTCACGTTTTAACAACTCTGCAGCTTTTGAGACTTCTGCATTCTCAGCATCTTTGATATTCTTCCGAACACTTTCAAAATCAGCCCTCTTCTTGGCATCTTCTTTAAGTTTATTCTTTATCGGTGTAATAATCTTAGCCGAATTATCATCTATTTCTTTTTGTGCCGCATTTATTAAAGCAGTTGTTTCATCTTTTGCTTTTTGATCAAGATGCTCGTTGTCCTTGTTGTCTATGAGAAGTTTTTTGCTGCTAGAAATTGTCAAGTCATGCTCTGCGTTAGCATTTGCAGTGTCAGTACACTTCTTCTCCAAAGCAGCCCTCTGCTCTGGATTTATACTACTTTTTTCAAACTCCTTAACAAGACTATATGCCTCAGCCCCGGAATTCCTCATGTGGATGACCGTTCTATTATAATCCTGCCTAGCTTTTATTTCTCTATCTTCCTTTGCTTGAACATACCGCGTAAGCTTCTCCAGTTTTTTGCGCATTTCTTCATTTTCTCTTTCCCTTTCTAGAGAACATCTCTTCTCTTCTTCTATCTGTTGCCTAACATTATTTTCCGCATCTTCCTTTTCTTTTCTAGCTGCTTGGAGCCTTTCAATAGGTTGTTTCTCGCGGGGTGCTGGCGCTGCCGCTGGTTTTGGTTCTACCATTGGGTCTGGCGCTTCCGATCCCTCTATTGCCGATGCAGATGAAGAGGATAACAAGGAAGATGATGAAGAAGAACTAGATGACGAAGATGATGGAGACGAACTAAAAAACAACGAAGAAGACGATGATGGAGAAGATGAAGACGAACTAAAAGACGAAGAAGATGGAGAAAATGATGAAGAAGACGATGATGGACACGAAGAAGAAGTAGACGATGAATCATCATTTGTATTTTCTACCAGTGCATCTTTCTGTGCTAGTGCTGTTCCTTGCACTGCTGGTGCTACCGCTGTCGGTTCATGCTGCGTTCCCGCATCTGGTTCTTTCCCTGTTTCTTCCACTGGTTCTGCTGGTGCTTCCGTGTCTGGTGCTGATGCAGATGAAGAAGATGACAAGGAAGATGAAGGAGACAATAAATCATTATCTGTATCTGAATCTTTACCTGATGAAGAATCTGTATCTGATG
>BNVV01000101.1 GCA_025998355.1 Endomicrobiia bacterium | reverse complement strand
CCGAGTAGTTCAAGTTCAAGCAGTTTTGCATCGAGTAGTTCAAGCTCAAGCTCGAGCAGTCCAAGTCCAAGTGGTGGTGCAAGTGCAGGCGGAGCTGGTCTGCAACAACCACAACAACTACAACAACTACAACAACCACAACAACAGCAACAACTACCACTACCACCTTCTTCATCATTGTCGTCATCTTCTTCTTCATCGTTTCCTAGTACATCGTCAGCATCAGCATCTACACCATCACCTTTATTGTTAGTATCAGTATCTCCATCATCGTCTTCTCCGTCATATTTATCATCATCGGCTTTTTCATTTTCTCCATCGTTACCTTCTTCATCATCACCGTTGTCAACATCTTCGCCATCTTCATCTTCAAGCAGCCCAAGCACAAGTCCAAGCGGTTCGAGTTTATCTTCACCTTCTTCGTTTTCATCATCGTCATCTCCTTGGTCGTATTCATTGCTTTCTTCTTCACCTCCAAGCAGTCCAAGCTCAAGCTCGAGCAATTCAAGCTCAAGTGGTGGTGCAGGCACTGGCACAAAGAGGAGTGATCCACATCGTGGTCCGTCGATGCCGACAGCGTACTTTAGTCCACCCTTGTTGAATGGTCAACAATATCAACATCAACTACAGCAACAGCAGCAACACACAGTATACGGCAGTGCAGCACACACGGGCTTGGATGTAGGTACAGATAAGCTGTTGCCGTTAATGGTGATGGATCAACAACAGCAATATCAACAACAACAGCAATATCAACAACAACAGCAATATCAACAACTACAACAACCACTACGATCACCACATCAATGTCAACTACAAGAACAACAGCGATTTTACCCACAACAACAATATACGGCAGAGTACACAGGCATTACAGAAGAAAATTATAAAACTCTGAGGTTGTATAGTGACGGTGACAGCAGAGAATATTGCAAATGTAAAACCGATGACATCCCTGAAAACATCGTAATCGAACTTAAGAAGCTAGGGGATTCTAGTAGTAAGTTTAAGAGGGATTGGATAAGCGCCAACTTCCGCGAATTACCAGTAGGTTTACTTCATATATACGTCAGTAACTATGCCTCCACCTCCTCCCCTAATTCGAGTCTGCAGGTGTCTATACGTAAAAAGAACTACCAATATCATCCTTCCGAAATAGCGAAAGCAAGGTTCATAAGGTCAGGGAGGATCAAGGATGAATGGGTTACAGATCAAGAAGGTTGGGCTCACAAATTATCCGATGATGTGTAACAAATCCTCATCTTGCCTTGATGTATATCTTAAAATGGATGTGTTGGATGGTAATTATGCTGTGATTATCCGCGTAGTAACTAAATGGAAACTTGTGATGCCTAAATATTCTTTTTAATGATTTTATATGCTCGAAACTACTCTGTGTTGCTATAAGTCTTTACCTTAAGGCAATAGTATGTTGTAATCATCTATACTCGTTATCAAAATCTTTCTAAAACTCTAACAAAAGACTGTTGCCATGTCTTTGTTTTTAGTAAATGATGCTTTTTTACGACAAGATAGGGCTAGTGTGATAAAGTGGAGAGAGGCAGGAATACGGAGAAATGAAGAAAGTAGCGCAGAAAGAGAGCGTAGACACAGAGAAAGAGCCAAGACAGAGCGCTCGGAAAAAGAAAAAGAGCCAAGACAGACAAAGAGATATATTCAGACTGTCAAGAAGGAGTAGCGGAAACAGATTGATAAACTGATTGCGTAAAGTTGCCTTTGCTTTTACCTTATCAAAGGGACTTTGCACAATACAAATTGGGTTTTTTAAGGGATTGATTTAAAGGATTTAAAGAAACTTTTTAAGGTTTAAGGGCTTTGAGGCCGTACAAATATTACGCAGATGTTACATAGATATTTAACAACTTTTTTGTTTTATTGTGATAAAATTCGATACAAGATTCTGCAAAGATTTGACAGATAAAGTTTTAATATGTACAATCCAATCTCTCTTAACAAAAGTCAAGTTCAAATGTTAGTTATGAGGTTCCACAAAATATGTTATGATACCCTACTAAAGACTTGACAGACAAAATTTTAATATGTACAACCCAATCTCTCTTAACAAAAGTCAAGCCCAAGTGTTAGTTATGAGGTTCTACAAAATATGTTGTGAGACCCTACTAAAGACTTGACAGACAAAATTTTAATATGTATAACCCAATCTCTCTTAACAAAAGCCAAGCCCAAATGTTAGTTATGAGATTCTACAAAATGTGTTGTAAGATGCAGGGGCTTGACAGACAAATGAGATTTTAATGTGATACACACAATAGTTCACTAAAAGATGTAATCGAAGGATCAAAGACTAAAAAAAATAAGTCTAGTGTTAGAAAACTCTGCGTTAATTGCCCGAAGATGAAGTTTTGAAAGGTTGCTGGAAGAAACAGAGGAAGAGGAAGCAGAAAGAAGCAAGGCGGAGAAACAAATGAAGGAAGTAGATGAACAGCAAAGGGAAAGATTTAGACTTAGCAAAGAAGAACAGGCGAGGAACTTTGAGTTTGCGGCTATGCAAAAAGCAGAGGCAGAGCAGAGAGCAAGGCTAAAGGCAGCAAAAGAAGAGCAGAGAGCAAGGCTAAAGGCAGAGAAAGAAAAGCAGGGAGCAGGGCAAAGAGCGCAAAGAGCAAAGCTAAAGGCAGAAGCAGAAAAGAGAGCATATGATGTTAGTGGTTTAGAAGAATTGCTTAACGAAGATAATATAATAGGGGCAGAGGATATTAAAGAAAATAGAGAAAGAAGCAAGGCGGAAAGACAAATGAAGGAAGCAGAGGAGCTGCAAAGGGACAGACTTAGCAAAGAGGAACAGATGAGAAGCTTTGAGCTTGCGGCTATGCAAAAAGCAGAGGCAGAGCAGAAAGCAAGACTAGAGGAGCGGGCAAAGATATGGGCTGATTATTTGGCTAGGTATCCGGACGTAGTTGATTATTATGCTAAAAATCCGATAGAGGCACAGGAATTAGCTGATTATTGGTACAAGTGTGAACAGGAGAAAAAGCAGAGTGACGAGGAGAGCACTAGATGGTGGGAGGAGCACGCGAGATGGCGGGAGGGGATAGAGAGAACTAACAAGAGGACAGCCCGACTAGAGGAAAAGGCAAGAAAGGTAAGAGAGCTAAAGAGAGAAGCAGAGAGGCTGACAGAGATGCTGAGAAATTTGCAGAGTACAGCAGAAAGAGAGAGTAGATACAGGAAAAGAGCTATTTTGGACTATCAAACTGACAAATTGATAACATTTCAAAAAATAACAAGAACTCCACATCTTTAAAACTACACTACGGTACAATTTAGCATGACCACATAGAAAGCAAAGGACAAAATAACGATGAAAAAAGCGACAGGGTTAATAGCAATAGTATTGACAAGATTGATAATAAGTTCGTGCGATCAAAAGAA
>BNVV01000100.1 GCA_025998355.1 Endomicrobiia bacterium | reverse complement strand
AACCAGCTAAAAGCAATATTGCCACTTGGGATGATTATGAGCAAGACATTAAAAACTTTGACTCAAACCAACATTTTAAGGCAAAACTTTTTAACGATACAATGTTTCCATCGGGCACAGTATCCTACATCGGTGCACGAACAAGCAGAGGTAAAACAACTGCATTAGTAAATCTTGCAAGAGAGGCAATCAACAGCCGAACACGAAAAACGCTTTTTATATCACTTGAAATGAATCGAAAAGATATTTTTAATAAGCTGATTTTGTCGAAAGTATACGAACTTTCGCTAGAGAAAAAATTCACACTTGATAGAGAGTCTCCTTATGAAGATCTTCATCAACTCATAAAAGGAGCTGACATCGAAAATAGTAAGAACTACAAACAATTCATAAAATGTTTTACTGAGGCAAAAAAGTTTGTAAAGCACGCAATCGAAAGTGGACTGTTTGTTTTTTTTGATGGACGTGGTGTAACTTTTAACGACATCATAAATGCAATACCCGCAAACGCAAAAGCAATCAACGGACATGCTCCACTTGTACTGTTAGACTATATTCAAAAAATGCCAATAAATCCTGAATGTAGCGCAAAAGATGAACTTCAACGCATCGCCAACGCTAGCAGTGAGCTTATAAATGCAAGTATAAGAACAAACGCAGTTATAATAGCTAGTGCTCAGTTTAATCGTATAAGTGGTAAGGACGGAGAGGGGGCAGATAGTTTTAATGATACAAGTTTTAGAGGGTGTGGTGATCTTGAACAGGACGCAGAAAATGCTATCGGCATAGGGTGGAAATCGGGCAACCAAGACCACCGTTTTTTTGAAGTGTTAAAATATCGTCAAGGGCAGAGTGGCGGAAAATACAATATCATATTTGACGGTCGGTACTCTTACATGGCAAAAGGGGATAAAAGAACACAATCACAAAGTAAAAATCACAACATAAAAACTAAAAATAATAAACAAGAGAAAGGAGATAGTTTGGAAGATGTTACAATATACGAGGGTTACATATAATGGACGAAAACAAACATAATCACTACCCCAAAGTACTAGCAAGAGTAGAAACCACTACTAGAAGGCAACAAAACATAACTCCATACTCGGAAGGCTACGAAAGCTTTACAAAAGGAACTTTTACGCTATCAAATGCTTATCCTTATATTTTTGACGGTTTAACCTTTTTATGTACAAACTATGCTACAGCAAAGTTTAAAGCAAACGGCAAAATTCACGATGTGATAGAAAGGCGAGACAACACGATAGAAACACACTATAGAACAGTGGTGAGAATAGATTCATTTTTAGACTTTACCCTGGATAAACATAGAGAATATGTTCAAGAATTTATGAAACAACTTTTTCAACTTGCTTATAAACCACCAGAAAAAAAAAGACTTCAATTAACAGCAAATAGAAGCATTTTTACTGAACCTATACGCATTGACCTTATAACGATGGATAGAGCTGCAGAACAAGGGCTTGAAGAATACACGCCAGAAGAGAGGAAAAAAGAAAAGGAACGCTTGTCTAACTTAAAAGGATGCCCACAATCAGAAATCGAATACGTAGCTATTGAATTCTACAAACCCCTTTTTAATTGCCTTCTTGCCAGCAATGCAAGAGGCACAAGAGGTAGTGCTTATATACAATCACCTAAAGCACTGCACGCCAAAATTAAACATACAATCAATAGATTAGAAAACAACGGCTTCTTTAATGGAAAAGATATATCTGCTGAAAAAGTGCCACTTTGTGCTATGGATGCGCGGAAAATCTTTTTATTCCTTGCCTTACATGATAATCGCAAAGGAGAGTATATAAACATTAATGCAGTGGAATGTGCCTTATCGTGTTTTCCTTCTTGTGTTAAGAAAAATGGGAAAAATGAAAATTATATATCAGAAAAAGATGGTTTCGACATACGTTCAAAAATAAAAAAGACCATTGTCTTATTCAAGCAGATGGGTGTACAAGGTAAAATGGACGGAGGGCAATTTATACCTTTAGAACTAGACGAAACTAAAGTACAATACTTGCATTGTGAGAAAAAATATAACGTTAAAGTTTTTCGTCCCGCGAACCCAAGTTTCCCTATTTACTCACAGAAACAACTGGGATACCTCTAAAATATTCCCTTCCGTTACCGGGATTATTCCCTTCCGTTACCGGGATTATTCCCTTCCGTTACCGGGAAATATCAAAAATATTCCCTTCCGTTACCGGTTTCTAAGGGGTCTTCTTCTAAGATATATCTAAATATATCTAAAGCGGTTTTACAGCCGATTTTGAATAAGCGGCTAAAACCTAAAAAGACTAAAAAGCTAGGCAAAAGAAAGACATGGAAAGGAAAAACGTCTTTATTAATGGCTTAGCTTTTAAAGACAAGGCAGTCACAGTATGTGTTTAAGTTTCTACCTACTGGTGCAATAAACAACCACGCTAAAAGCAGCAAGGACTGCCTCTAACGACAACGGATTTGGGGTGTGTGGAAAAACTTAACAACCACGGCAACGACTTGCTTCTATGTGGTATAGCTTATAGTAAAGTAGTAGAAAACTCGTGATAACTTTTTGTCCAGTGTCTAAAAAACATAACATGTTAACTACATAATTTTACTTACCTCATGCACAGTTATATAAGGCATTAAGTGCAAAAAGTTTTCAAGGAGGTTGTTAAGGTCTTAAAAGTAAAAAAAAATGCCAAAAAAGGCAAAAAACGTCGTTTGAGGAACTACATATAGTGTGTAGTTCAAGACCTAATAGTCTATTTAATTAACGGCTGGTTGGGAGCGACCCCAAAGGGAGTGAACCCAAACCAGCCGAATCCTTCAAAAAACAATCGGGCGCTACGGCGTCGCCCGATTTCTATGCCATTGCTAAGTGCATTTTCTTTTCTTTGGTTCTTTCTTTTCTTTTTTTTGACCTGTGACGATTATATGCCTAAAGGTAGAAGAAGTGGCGGCATCGCTTCCCATTGCGGTCGCTTGCCGCCTTCATGCTTTTTGACTGTTTAAAGGCAAAGTAACTGTTTTTTCTTTTTTTTCATTTAGATCGTAACGGGTTTTGTCCTAGCAGACTAGCCGTCACAGTCCGTGTTGCCAGTGTGTCCGATTTAATTCGTGCGTCTACTTGTAAAGGTCACGTACGTGAGGGGGAGAGGGCACGCTGGCGGCCTCCTTAAGCACGACACACCAAAAGGTTAAAAGATGTCAAATAAAAAGGATGATATTGTCTCAATCACTACTAACGCTAGGACGCCCAAAGGAATAGAGAAGGCTACAGCGACACAGATAGTGATGGAAACATTTTACGCTTTAGGTGGTAAGCAGGGATTTGCCCGATGGGCAGCACAGAATCCCGACATCTTTTACACGAAGCTCTTTCACAAATTAGTTCCACAAGCAGTTGAGTTG
>BNVV01000099.1 GCA_025998355.1 Endomicrobiia bacterium | reverse complement strand
CTTTATCATCATGCTCTCTAAACAAAGACAAAAACGAAGACGAAGACTCATTATTTTTATCGCCATCTGCAGAGACTGAGTATTATCCTAGTGCTAGTGCACCGTCATTGTCTTTATCATCACATGTACATAGACTTAAAGCTAGAATTGATGGAGTTAATAATGGATCTTTACATTCTCTAAACGAAGACGAAAACCAATCATATTTATCGCCAATATCTTCTTATTTATCCTTATCGCCTATATACGGAAATGCATCACCTTCATCGCCAATATCTTCTTCTTTATCCTTACCGTCTGCAGCCGAAGTCGAAGATGATAGTGAAGATTTTCTAGGAAAAAATATGACTGCTAGATGTAGTAGAAAAGTTCAAGAGAACTTGAAAAACGTGAAAAAAACTAATGAAAATAGCACGAAATTGGAAACGAAATCGAAAGCAGCTATCAAAGATGCCCAGGAAAAATTTCAAAAAACTATGGACATAAAAAATGGGCTAAATAAACATGTTGAGGACTTAACTGCTAAGATGAAGACATGTGAGAGTGCGGTGACTGATACTAATAAGAAATTTACTGAAGCTAAAACTAAAGATGTTGAGCGTACTAAGGTTGATAAGGAGCTTAAAGAGTTATTAGCTACGGAGCAGGAGAAAAAAAAGAAGCTTAAAACTCTGGAATATGTTGCTAAGAGCTTTCGGGATCCAGAGAAAAAAGAGGATATAAAAGAGGATAAGGATTCTAAAGACGATTCTGAAAGTAATGATGATTTTGAAAATTATCGTAAAGAGGAAGCAACCAAGTTTGAGGCTGATGCTAATAAGGCTAAAGAGAAGTTGGCAGAAACTCAAAATAGTATTAATGAGAAGAGAGCTGAATTGCAAAGGCTTGATGAGAGTGATAGTGAGACATTGGCAGAGAAGGAGGCAAGGCAGAGGAAAGAGGTAGAGGAGGTGGGGAACGATTTGCGTGAGGCCGTGGCTGCTATGAGCGGTATTGATGTTGAGGACGCTGGGAGTAACGTTCTAAAAGTAAAGAATCATGCTAAAGATAAACGCAGGGAATATGAACGTAATGAGAAAGAAGCTAAGCGTGGGCTTAAGAATGTGTTAGCTGAGGTTCATGTTCATGCTCCTGCTGCAAGGATTCAAAGAGAACAGGAAGTGATGGAGTTGAAAAGAAAGCTAAAGCTAAAGGTTCAGTGTAGGAATATTATGAAAGGTGATTGTAAGCGTACGAAAGAGAAGCTGCAAAAAATCGACAAGGATAAAGCTCAGATAAATGAACAGAAGAGACAAGATCAGGCTAAGGTAAATGAGAAATTGGTGTTGGCTAATGATAAAGTGGCTAAGCAAAATGAAAAAGTTGAGAAATGCAATGAGAGTGTTGCAAACAATGAGAAGACTCTTGAAATAATGGCTAAAAAAGCAGAACAAGCAAAGAAGGCACGTGAAGAAAAGGCAACAAGGGCTAATGAAGAAAATGCCCAAGCTGCAAACGAGTCTCAAGATCCGGATGCAGACGCTATTATTAGTGATAGTATGACTTCTTTTTTGCAGAAAACTACTGAGTCTTTGAGGCGGGCTGAGATTGAGCGTGCTAATGAGATTGAGGAGCTTGAAAAGGGTAAGGCTGAGGTTGCTAGACTTTTGGATGATCAGAAAAAAATTGAGGATACTGCTAAGGCTAAGACGAGTGATGCAAATGGGGAGCGTCAGCGGGCATTGACTGAACAGGAGAGCTATGAACGTCAGGTTGCAAATCTTGATAGACAGATTAGAGATATAGTTCAGACAGATGCGAACAATCAGGATAAGAAAACTAGACAGTTGGAGGATGTAGATCGTATGCTCACGCCTGAGGAGAAGGAACAGATTCGTAAAAAGGCTGATCAGGTGGAGCTGAAGAGGTTGGAGGCAGCACAAGAGGAGAAGAAGCGCGAACGTCGGGAGTTGGAGGCAGCACAAGAGGAGAAGAAGCGCGAACAAAAAAAACTTAAGAAGTCCAATACTAATGCTAATGATAGTGCTGAATCTGAGAAGGAAGATGCTGATGAGTTAGTTAGGCTTTTGGAGGAACGTAATATAGCTGAGACGAAGTTAAAGGATATTGAGAAGAAACCTCATGGTATAATTAATGCCACTATAATGGGAGATGATGGAAAAACACCATTTAGGACATATAAGTATGATCATGATTATTTTTACCCTGGATATTATAATGAATTGGCTAAGGCTGAGAAGGAGTTAGCAGATTGTAACGCTGATATTAATACTGTGCATCAGACCTCTGATGGGATTGAAGAATTGAATGTAATGCTGATGAATAAAAATCTTGAGATACATGGAACACGCAGACTGCTGGAGAATAAACGTACTAGGCATACTAGGCGGGAGGAGCGGAAGTTGGCGGCAGCAAAGCAGCGGGAAGTGCAGGCAAAAGAAGAAGCTGCGAGGAAAGTTGAGGATGTAAGGAAAGAAAATGATGATTTGAAAATAAGAGCACAACGGGCTCGGGAGAAAGAGGAAGAGTTGGAAAAGCAGAATAACGAGTTTGAGGCGCACCTTGCTCAGCTTAAGATGAATTGTGAGCGACAGGAAGCTATTACAAGGGAACATGCTACTCGTGAGGCCGAAGCCGTGGAGGCACGGAAAGACGCAGAGAGGGCTAAGGAAGAAGCTGCAGGGATAGCAAAAGAAATTGCGAAACAGGCAGAGAAAGAGAAGAAAGAGTTGGAAGAGAAATTGGCTAACGCTCGGGAAGAAGCTGATGGCGAGCAAAAACGTTTGAATAGTCAGTTGAGTGAAGCTGGGACAGCACAGGCACAGACAGAGGCCGATAAGCAGAAGCTGAATGAGCAGTTGGACAGTGCTAATAAAAAAGTGCAAGAGACAGAGGAAAAAGCTCTTGATGCAGAAAAAAAAGTTATAAATGCACATGCGGAGGCTGAAAATGCAAGGAAAGAAGCTGAATGTGCAAGGGACGAAATTGTGAAGGTACAGAAAGCTGTTGCTGATGTAGAAAAAGAGGTTATGAAGGCAAAGAAAGAGGCTGAAGAGGCAGAGAAAAAAATTGCTGACGCAGAGACTAAAGCTACGCAGGCACAGGAAGAAACTCGGGAAGCACAGGAAAAAGCAGCACAGGCGGATTTACAAAATGGCCTAAAATTGTTTTTAATTAAATCTCATCAATATAGATATTCTCAAGATATGGCGTCGCTAGCCGAGTCAAGGATGGAAACTAAAAGAGCAAAGGGACGGGCATATTGGGCAGAGGATAGTGCTATTCGGGCACGGGAAGAGTTGGATAAGGTTAGAGCTAACACAGATGGGAGTGGAGCTCAAGGTAAGGAAAAGGAAAAAGAAAAGGAAAAAGAACGTTATACAGGTGGGCAAGGTGCAGGTAACATAGATAGGTCAACTCAGACTGATGAAATAGAGGGAGAAGGAGAAGGGTTGGCTGGGCAAAGAGCTTCTGCAGATG
>BNVV01000098.1 GCA_025998355.1 Endomicrobiia bacterium | reverse complement strand
AACGTCCCTTTCTTTACTCCCATTAATCGCCTAAACCCATTCCATCTGTTTCCGCACGCTTTCTTTTTCTGTTTCATAGTACTTCTATTGTACTTTTATATATTAGTTATGCAAGAGGTCTAATGTTGTTTTTACGGGCAAGATGGCAAAAACAAGACTAACACGATAGATACGGAGGCCTACCAAAACCATGGGTTTTAGTCAAACCCATACCAACTTTGTTTCAGGCATTTATAAGATAGTCCCAACATATTAAAAGACGTGCAATGTGGATAAAGCAACTTTGCGCCTCGAATACAAGGTTACATTAAACTGATTGACTATAAATTCGTACAACTTAATTGTTCCTTAAAAAGAAGTTCAATATCATGATAAACGCACGAAAAAGTTTCTTGAGGACGCTGATTTTAGACTCAAAGCAAATCCCACAAACTGCAATTTAGTGGCGCCTGCAACAATCAAATTCGTTTGTTGTGGCACAAGTTAAAGCAATTTGGCTACAACAACACAGCACCCCCAAAGCACCTTGCATCTATTTTTTAAGCAAGCGTAATCACCAACACAGAAGTTAATCGACCATAATCTCAAAACAATCGACCCATTAAATTAAAAAGACACTCCCAATTTAATGCCTAATTCTTGTGTATAATTCTTAGGTTCATGAAATATATATTCATCTTCTCCTATTTTGAATTTAAATGTTTTAGATTTAGGTATATTCCAATATCTAAAAAAAGGACCCGCAAAAAACTCAACATTCCCAATCTTTTTAGAAATTTTACCAGACAATCCTAGACCGTAACCGTTAAGCTGTATATTTGGTATTATGCCACCAGTAAGCTGTAATCCTAATGGCATCCAGTCAAATTCACCACGGATATCAAACGATAACCCCTCTTTACACTGACACTTGTATGTAACACCAACTGGAATATAGAGATAGTTAGAAAACCTAAAACCCAGATATGTCCAAAGCAACCTATAACCTAACCCAGAAAAGGGATACAGCTCAATGTGGGTATTAGGCACTTGGATTGGGTAATGCACTAATTTTCTAGTGTCAAGGTAGAAACTTGGGCACCACTTCTCTTTATGCGGAATGTGATAATCGTTATCTTTCAGATCTTTTTTTTTCCAGCCATCGTAATCGAGAAACCCAAACATAAAACGAATTTGACTATCGGTAAAGAAAGGATCACGTAAATACCCACGATTAAAGTTTTCTCTGGAGAAGCCATACATTACGCCAGTAAACTTCATAAGCTGTCCGCTAGGCCTCAGTGGCGTCTTCTGCCCCAGCTCTTTGTACGAATAATCACTAACCTCAAACCCTATTTCGGGCTTTTGACGTCTATACAATGGCGTCGATAATGGTGGAGCGACCGGCGTAGATGTCGACTGTAAAGCATTAAAATCTGAAACTTCCCCACTACCCGCTAATAAGTATACTGAAAAACAAAATAGCAAACCAAAACTTAAAATTAATTTTTTCATAACAGTTCCCCCCTGTGCGGATAAACATAACAAATAACAAACGAAACTGCAAGTTGTTTTTTACGGGCAAGATGCCGTAGCAAGTTTGGCACGATAAACACAAAAACCTGTAAAAACCACGGGTTTTAGACGGACCTAATATGTGTGTTTTAGATTTTCAATATCCTTTAACAAATCTACTCACTTCAACTCACTTCACGGCTTGTTTTGTGGCCGATTCTTTAATAAGATTTAACGCAATTTCATTTTTCTGAATTTGGCTTGTTCCTTCATAAAGTGTAGTGATTTTTGCATCTCTCATCATCTTTTCTACAGGATATTCCCTAGAGTACCCGTACCCACCAAATATCTGAACTGCATTTGTGGTAACCTTCATTGCCACTTCAGAGCAGAAAAGTTTAGCCATTGCAGATTCTTTACTGGTGCGTTTGCCTTTAGCGGAATCAATCATTCTTGTAGAAGCATAAAGCAATGCTCTTGCAGCTTCAACCTCAGTTGCCATATCTGCAAGCATATGCTGAATTCCCTGAAAAGACGCTATAGTCTGTCCAAATTGAACTCTCTTTCTAGCATAATCAATTGCTTCTTCTAAAGCGCCGGTCGCAATACCGAGCGCTTGCGCTGCAACACCAGGACGGGAATTATCTAATGTAGCTTGGGCTATCATTAAACCATGTCCTTCTTTTCCTAAAAGCTGATCTTTGTGAATTTTACAATTGTTGAATATAAGTTCTCTGGTCGAAGATGCTCTTATACCCATTTTCTTTTCTTTTTTACCAAACTCAAAACATGGAGTACCTTTTTCTACAATAAAGCAAGAAATACCTCTTGCTCCTCTTGCGGGATTGGTTTTTGCAAAAATTGTATAGGTTTGGGCATCTCCACCATTAGTAATAAAACACTTTGTCCCATTCAATACGTAATAATCACCGTCTTTAACAGCAACAGTAGACATGCCTGTTGCATCAGATCCTGCATTAGCTTCCGTTAAACCAAAAGCTGCAAGTTTTTTTCCTGACGCTATATCAGGCAAATATTTTTTCTTCTGTTCTTCATTTCCAGCTATAATGATAGGAAGAGCTCCAAGAGCTGTTGCAGCAAGAGACAATGCAATTGCGCCGTCAACTTTGCAAAGTTCTTCAACAACAAGAACAAGTCCCATAATACCTTTGCCAAATCCGCCGTATTCTTCCGGAATATACACTCCGCATAAATCTGCCTGAGCGAATTCTTTTACAATCTCCCAAGGAAATTCTTCTTTTTCGTCATAATCCTCCCTTACATGTTTCATTTTTTCAACTGCAATTGTTCTAGCAGTTTCAATCATCATTTGCTCTTCTTCACTCAGCATGTAATCCATTGCCATAAAAACCCCTCTTCAGTAAAATCTGTCAGCGCAAATATTGTGTATTTTGTATTTATAGCCAACTAATTTCTGTATCAATAACACTATAGCAAGAAGTCCAGCCCTGCGTTGCCTTGCGAGAAACACTTCCAACTTAAAGGCATTCGCCACTAGCTCCAGATTCACAACTTACTTCTATATGTAGGGGAATGTACCACTTCGTTTCTTATTATATCAATATCATCCAGATTGATGCAAAAGAAGCACATAAAAGTGCTACTAAACTGCAAACAAATTAAAAAAGGCAAAAGAAGTCTACTAGACCTATTTTTTAAACCTGCAGTTTTAAAATTGTGTGTTCCAGTTATCAAATAAATCTTAAAATCCAAAGCGTTTTCTTCTATTTCTGTACCTGTTAGATACTATTTTAAACATCTACAAAACATTTGCATCAGTTTGTCTTCATAGTAGCCATATGCTACCATTTATATGCAGGTTTAAAAAAAAGGCTTATTATAAATAACTTATGACAAATCAAGACAGTATTCTATTAAACTATAATTATGAAATCCCAGAAAATCTTATTGCCCAAAAACCAGTTGAAAACAGACAAGATTCCAAACACACACCCTATTTCCAACAGTGTTTTTGAGGGATTGTTCTTTAT
>BNVV01000097.1 GCA_025998355.1 Endomicrobiia bacterium | reverse complement strand
CGCTGTTTTTTTTAGGTCTTTGTATCACATCTGTAGCATCTATCACTGCTACTTCTATACCTTCCTTTAACAATCCATTCTTCCCATCTAGTGCATATTCCCCACTACTCATTAATACTTCTTCTACATACTTTATCGTCCTATATGCACAACTTTCACTGACATTGTAACTGTCTCCTATCTGATAATACGTCCGATATTGCCCTGTAGTATTCAAACATCATCTTTACCATCTTCTCTATACTCAATTTTCTCTTTACTCACCCACTCCCCCTTTTTCTTTTCTTGCTCCTTGCTATCCTTACTGTTTTGTCAAACGTCCCTTTCTTTACTCCCATTAATACTAAACCCATTCCATCTGACCCGCCCGCTTTCTTTTTCTGTTTCATAGTACTTCTATTGTACTTTTATATATTAGTTATGCAAGAGGTCTAATTATATGCTATCATTTGTATACAGATTCAGAAGGATGCCCATTGACATACCAAAAAAATAGGAAGCTGGTGCCTCAAATATGTAATATTTTCGCAAGAGATTGATAAAAGCGTTAAGGCTAAGGTATATACCGCTGTTTTAAGTTGATTGTTAAACTATTGCCCGCAGCTTGCTGCGTGGAACCGCTTGTAGTGCAATTAGGCTATGGAAACGCTTGAAAGACGGACAGTATAGTGCATATAAGAGATGCACTATCTTTTGTACGCCCATAAGCATAAGAAAAGCTATATTTGGGAATTTAGAGCATTGTAATGGCCTAATTCAAATAACAAAAGAAATTTGGTAACGCTTGCGAACATAGAGTTTGAGCAAGAATAATTACAGCTCTTCAATTTCCTCCGCTGATGCCGCGCGTCTTGTTGTGCGGAGGTTCATTTACACATAACTTTTGCGACAATGTCTTCCGGCATGATTTGCGAAATATTGCCCTTCTTTACTATCACATGTTTCTCCAAAGGCATAGGCCCTATTTGCATAGGATTGGTGTAGCCAAATACACCTATACATTTCGTACCAACTGCGGCAGCCAAATGCATAGCTCCTGAATCTATACCCACAAACAAGCTGCATTTTTTTAAAAAAGCAGCACTGTCTAAAATACTGTTTTCGGCAATAAATAATTTTGGGGTTGTTCTACATTTTCTAGCAATTTTATTCAAAATTTCTCTTTCCCATTTTGCACCTGAAAGAACACAGCTAAACCCTTCGCAAGAGAGAATATTTACCACTTCAATCCATTTACTTTCTTCCAAACATTTGTCTTGTCTTTTATTGCTTGCTCCTACTGAAATTGCAATTGTATTAGAAACATCACAATGATTATACTCAAACCACTTTTGAACATTATCTAAATTTTCCTTAGGAATATTTAATATATCTGTATAATCATGCTGAATTGTTTGCAGCCCTGCGGCAAGTCCCAAAGATCTATTATTAAACAATGATGGGACTCCCGTTCTCTGTGCTTTCTTTGTAAGTAAAAAACTTAAAGATGCCGTATCAAAACCTATCCTTTCTTTAATCCCTGAAAGAAAAGCCGAAATTAATGAACTTGGCGACTCTGAAAATAAAACTGCTTTGCTAAAATTTCCTTTTCTTATAATACTTGTGGAATTTTTATCTTTAGGCACAACTCCGTCAACCAATCCTGAAAATATTAAAAGTGGCGCTAAACCAGGTTTAATAACAGAATATACTTGCGATGTTAGTTCCTGCTTTGCAGCTTTAAGAACAGGAAGCGAAAAGAGCAAATCCCCAAGTTGATTCATATGAAATAGAATTATTTTATCCATTTTTCTATCTCCGCAAAAACACTTTCTGGTTTAATATCATTTATATTGTCGGGATTACTATAATTTTCAATAAGAGAAAAATGTCCTATATAAGGAGATGTTTCATTAATATCGGAAGATCCAAATACAAAAACTGACGGTGTTTGCAAAACAGCAGCCAAATGCATTGAGCCCGTGTCTGCTCCGACAGCAACTTTGCTCTTTAATAAAACTCCGGCAAGTTCTTTTATTGTGGTTTTACCACACAAATCTACAACCTTGTCAGATCGTATTTTTCCAAAATCGCGCTTGAAGCCTAAGATTACAATATGCATACTTGTGTATTTCTTTGTTATTATATCAATAAGTTTACAATAGTTAGGTATACTCCAGTCTTTTCCCTTCCCCCTTGCAAAAGGAAGAAGCGTAATAAAACCTCTTGAAAATTTGTTTGACGCTTCCTGATGTTTGTCGTATTTAAGAGTCTTTGCCGGTAAAATATCAATTCGTTTTGGATTTTTCACTGCGTTATAGCTTTGTTCGCAATGACAATCTACGTAAAGCCCGTTATCTTGTAAAATTTTTTTGACGTTTCTTTCAATATCATCATTTATTTTTATATTTACTTCGGGTTTAAAAATTTTACCTGTTAAAAAATGAACGGGTTCAAGATTACGAAGAGTAGCATTAAGACACGATTTTTTAGGATATACTTCTTTTATTAAAAGATTACTAAATTCTTTCATTCCGGGAACGCCAAGTTTTATTTTTGCTTTTGCAAATTTTGCCAAAGCAGCGCTTCTCAAAAGTCCTTGTAAATCTATAATAATGTCATATTCTATTTTTTTTACTATTTTTAATACTTCAAAAAAACCTTTTAATCCTTTTTCCCTGTCCCATGTTATAATTTTATCAACATCGCAACAAATTTTAAGCAGAGGCTCCCAATTGTTAAAAACAACCCAGCTTATCTCGCATCCGCAATACGCCCGTTTTAAAGCATTTGCACAAGGCAATGCTTGTATAATATCGCCAAAAGAACTGGGTTTGATAATCAAAATTTTCATATTTATTGTGTACTGTTACAATAATTTTAAGATAACATCTTACAGCCAATCACGACAAATGCATGGAAGATAGGGGAACATTATACAATCAAATCGCTTCAGGTTGCACTATACCGTATATTTTAACATAGATTTGCGTTTTTGCGATAGCAATAAAAGAACTTAGGTACAATCGATTACTTTATGTTAACACTTACACTGCTTAGATTTTGAAGGAAATTTTAGCTGTTTTGCAAGAAGCAATATTTAAAAACTAGATTTACAAAAAATGAGCGTAACTCGCAAGAATCAGCGGTTTATCAGTACAAAAGCTAGTTGGCTATAGAGACTTAAATATCCTGATTGCTTTGCCATTTAAATTTATCCTCAAATGTCATCTAAGTCGTGACTTCTTACACAGGTAACGCAATATGGTCGAAGTCTTCTCGTCATTTTGTATTCTTACAAAGCAACAAGGCAAGGACTGGATTACTTTGCAAAGCAAAAACTTAAAATACAAAGTTACAACGCGCAAAGTATTTTGAATTTAGACGAGGCTCACAGCGACGTCGCGTACGGTTTTACGTACGCAACGCCGTGTAACGAAGTATAAACCCAAATCCAAAGAACGCAGTATTTTGAAATTTTTGCAAAGCAAACCTTTTAGCGAGGTTTGCTTTTGAGGGCAAATGAGCAAAGGCTTTGCAAAGCAAAAATTCAAAAAGACA
>BNVV01000096.1 GCA_025998355.1 Endomicrobiia bacterium | reverse complement strand
CAAGTCTAGCGTTCTTTTGATCGCAGGAACTTATTATCAATCCTATCAATACTATTGTTATTAACCCTGTCGTCTTTTTCATCGTTTTTTCTCCTTTGTTTTCTATGTGGTCATGCTAAATTGTACCATAAAAAGAAAGACGTGTGAAGAAGTACACTGACCACTTAAGCTGTAAAAGCGCAATTTCAAATGGTTTGGCTAAACTACATTAAGCTTAAGTTGCATTACCATCATTATCATTGCCTTACTCTTGCTTGCGCGCTATATCACTCTATATTGCTCTAACCAAATCATCAAGAATACTCCTACTGCCGCTTCCTTTCTCCAGTCTCACTTCTAACACATTTCTATCTTTCTTTACTCTGCCCTTCTTTTCTCTATTTTTTACATAATAGTCTTTTACTCTATCTTTATTTTAAAGACCCCAGACTCATTATCATTGATATATTTCTTCATCCGTGCCTTCTGATGATTGTTGTTGTGGTTGTTCTATGAACTTTTTGTTGAACTCTTTTGACAGCTCTGATGGTGCATTATTACTATCAAGCCAAGCCTGTACCTGATTACATATATCCTTAACTGCGTCAGCTTTTTCGGCTTCCCCTTTCTCAGCTTTTGCCTCTGCATTCCGAGCTTTTTCCTCTGCCTTCCGAGCTTCTTCCTCTGCTTCTTTCCGCACCTTTATCTGATCTTCAAGAAGCTTGTTTAACTCATTAATTCTCTTTTCCTTTGCCTGAGCTCCACTCTCATCTGCGCTAGCTGCACTATACTTATCTGTAGGATCTTCTTTTTCCTTTTCTTCTTGTTTTCCCTTACCTTGAGCTCCACGCCCATCTGCGCCACACCCACCTGTAGGAGCTTTTTTCCCAGCCAACTTCCTCTGCAACTCCCGATTCTCTTCATACAACCTAGCAATTTCTTTCTGTGCATGGTCAGTTTTTTTCTCTACTACTATGACAGTTCCTTCCTGTGCCTGAGCAATTCCTTGCGGTACCTTAATCAATATCCCGTCCTGACTTGTGGCAAACTCTTCAAGCCCATTTTCCATATTATCAGCTCTTCCATTAAACTTCCGATTCTTTTCCTCAGACTCATTAAGAGCAGCGACTAGAGTATTCGTGCAACCAGTCATTAGTTTCTGTGACTGGTACGCAAGTTTGCTTTTTTTATTTACATTACTAGCTATGACCTGCGCAAGCTCAGCTATTTTCTTTTCCTGTTCCTCTTTGCTCTTTGCCTTCCGAGTCTCTTCCTGTGCCTTCCGAGTTTCTTCCTGTGCTTTCTCCCGATTAGCGTTCACCGCATTCGCAAAACAAAATACTAGTCTCGTTGATATACTCGCAAGATGGCTTCTTTCCTGTGCCTTCCGAGTCTCTTCCTGTGCCCGCGCTTCACGCTGCTTTAACTCTGCATTTTCTTTCTGCATTCCCTTAAGATTTTTTTCAGTGCTAGTCAGCTGACACGTCACCTTTGCCACTGCCTCAGTCTTTTGCTTAGCATTTTCAGCTTTAACTAACTCAAGTATTTTATTCCTGTTTTCTTCATTGGTAGCAGATTTTTTACGCGCCTCTTCAACTTTTACTCGCGCTTTTTCCGTGTCGGTAGCTAAAAGTTTTTTATTACAGCTTCCTAGTTTTTCTAGCAAATCCAATATTTCTAGCTCAAACTTAAGATCCTTTGCCTTTACTTTAGTACTCTTCAAACTCGGTTTTCCATATGAACTTGTGTTAGAATCTGAATCTCCTGAATTTGAATTTGAGTCTGAATCATCTGAACTTGAACTTGAATTTGAGTCTGAATCTCCTGAACTTGAATTTGAGCCTGAATCTCCTGAACTTGAATTTGAATTTGAGTCTGAATCTTCGGAACTAGAGTCTTTTGAAATATTTACGCTCTTAATCAATTTCATCGTAGCCTTATATTCATCTTTGGCCTTGTTTTGCCCCATAATTATAGCTTCAACAAGTCTCGCAGCATTATGCTCTTTTTTGGCAGCTTCTGCATATTTGTCTTCCGCTGCTTTAACTCGCTCATTATCTTGTCTGGCACTATATTCCTCTGTACGATCATACAATTTTTTTAATCTCAAAGTGTCGGCGTTAGTATAAGCGATACTCCATTGATCAGGTGACAACAAATCTTGCATTTGCCTGCCATCAATGGTCGTCTCCAAAAGACGCCCCTGCGCCGCGTTTATATTTGTCTTATTCTTATTATCTGTAGCTTTGTTAACCCTTGCTACCATGTCCAAAAAGTTCTCTCCTGGATTTAATTTATATGGTTTTTCTGAATTTAAGCTTGAGTCTGAATCTTGTGAACTTAAATCATCTGCACTTGAACTTGAGTCTAAGTATCCTAGCCTTAAATTTAAATCATCGATAGGAGCCCTGTTGTTATATCTTGCAAGTCTAGCATGAACATTACCCGCTTTAGCATTAGCATCTTCTGCGTTTTTAGCTGTCTTAGTAAACTCAATATCTGCAGCAAGCTTAGTCTTATCCGCAGCCTTATCTTTGGCTTTAGCCGTATCTACAGCATCATCTGCTTCTTTTGCAGACTCCTCTCTCATCTCAAGAATAATACGATTTAATGTTTCTTCAGTTTCTTTGCGAGCCTTAGCAGCTGCTTTTTGCTTATCCACTACCTCTTGCCCAGTAGCCTCTTTATGCTTATTAGCCACAGTTGCCTTTTCATGAGCACCAGCCATATCCTTATCAGCCTTTTCCTTATTCATGTTATATCTTATCGGATCAGACTTAAGCTCAATTGCAAGCATAGCTTTTTCCTCAGCAAGTCGACCTTGTTCTTCTCGATCTATTTCCTGAGCATCAGCCACATCTTTTTCTAACATACCAAGTAATTTCTGTGCCTCTTGATTACTTGTAGTAACATTTTGATTAGATAGAACCTCGCTAACCCCTCCCACAACTTTATTATGACAATCTAATAAAATACACTCGCATTCCTTGTGTTTGGCTTGAGCGCGTTCCTTATCCTTCTTTGTTTTTGATAAGTCATTATCCATCTCTTCTGCCTTTCTCTTTATCTCATTCTTTTTGTTAGTCAGTTCTCTTTCTGATTCCTGTAACTTTCTTGCGTTATCATACTTTTTGTCAGCCAGTTCTCTTTCTGATTCCTGTAACTTTCTTGCATTATCATCCTTTTTGCTAGTCACACTTCTACCTTCACCAGCAAGTCTATTAAGTTGAGCATTTTGCTCGTTTATTTGACCTTTCAGCTCAATAACCTTATTAGAAGCAACAGAACATTTTCCCTCTAAATCCTTTTGTTTTTCCTTGAGCCTTGTTATCTCTGCTTCAAGCTTATCCTTACGCTGTTTAAGTTTATCCTTACGCTGTTTAAGATTATCCTCATCTTTAAGCTTATCCTCATCCTTGTCCTTGTCCGATGAATCATCAATAGGAGCTTTCAATTCCAATTCCAATTCGGCCAGATAACTCTCAACCTCGTTAACTTCAATAGACCTCTTGCATAACTAAGTATTAAATTCAGAATTACAAATACCTGCAATCAAGTTAAATCGCAGTCCAAAGCGTCTTTTGCTATTACTTATCTATCTTTTTAGACTATTTTGAACCTT
>BNVV01000095.1 GCA_025998355.1 Endomicrobiia bacterium | reverse complement strand
AAAGCAGAAGCAGACGCTAGGCATGTTACTCCAGACAAGTCTGTAAATGGAGGGAATGCTCCAGCAGTAATATCAGATTCTCCGCTCATACAAAAATTGCGGGATGAGGGGCGCCCTGAAAATGAAATAAGGGGATTTATGAAGTTAGAAAACGAGAATGGATACTTAGGTGATAATCTTGGAGAAATTGTGCTCAAATCTGGACACCACTTTGCTTACAGAGTTAACGGAAATGATTATGATAATAGTAACAAAGCTCAAACGGAATATTCTTGCGCTATATGGGCAGTAAGAAGAAAATTGCGTCACATGCATCATCTGGGGACATATGACATACTTGGAGATGCTTGGTACAGGGAATCTGATAAGGAAATGAGGCAGCGTATAGGTGTTGTAAACGGGGAAATGATTAGCGCTGAAAATATAATTCTTTTACAAACAAAATTCGGGATTAAAGAAGATAACGCCGAAGTGCATCTCTTTGATTTTGTGTACGCCGAAGACAAGTGGCTTTTTAAAGAAAAAGAACTGCTTTGCGTGTGTGCTCCACAAGGCGAAAACGACTTGACTTGTCATCGGAGTGGTAAAATTCGTGGATTTGATTACGATTTCTGGGTAAGGAGAGGAGAAAAATATCGTTTATATTGTAAGAAACGGCATCGTGTGCCTCAATCTGATTACGCTGTTCGGGTAATAACAGCTGAAGGAATAGAACATCGTTTATATTATGAGAGATAGCATCATGTGCCTTAACGGGAAAGTTAGCACAAGAACACAATAGTCTAATAAATGCAGCCATGTACAATCAGAAAAACTAACAAAACCCATTGGGGGAAGAGCATTGGTCTCCAACTATCGACAAACATGGAAAAAAACATAAAATTAGCTATCTAAATAAAAGGGATGGGATAGAGAAATTGAATAAAAATATCGATAAATTAGTAACCACAAATGAAAAAGTTTTGTTTTTCGTTATTTGTTGTTTATTTCTTGTAACTTTGCTTTTACAAGTTCTGCTTACTGCTTATTATGCTATAACGTTCAAGGTTGATCCTACGCCCGTTCTATCGATTACAATACTGCTTTGGCCTCTTGTTATAGGATTAATATCAAACGGAATATTCATTGGATATCTAGGACAAAACTCGGTCCGAGTATCTAGGGCACAGTTTGCAGATATATATGAGATAGCGCAAGATTATTCGAAAAAACTGGATCTAAAAAAAACCCCTAAAGTTTATATTATGCAGTATGGAGGAGTCTTAAATGCTTTTGCCACCAGATTTTTATTTGGGGATATTATAGTTATTTTTTCTGATATACTAGAGTTAGCATATGCTCAAGGAGAAGACGCAGTAAGGTTCATTATTGCTCACGAGCTTGCTCATGTAAAAAGAAAGCATATGTCCAAGAGGCTTATTCTATTTTGGGGATTAATAATTCCAGTTATCGGATCTGCCTATTCTAGAGCATGCGAGACCACATGTGACAATATCGCAGCGTATTTATCCGATAAGAATCCAGTAAATGGGCTCTTGGTGTTGTTAGCAGGAAAAAAACTATATTCAAAGGTAAAAATAGATACATTTCTTCAGGAAGCAGAGAAAGAAGAAGGATTTTGGAGCTGGCTCTCAGAAATCAGATCTAGTCATCCAAATCTCAGTACCCGCATACGAAACGTCAGCAAAGCTAAGAAGATCATTTCAGGGATGTAACCAACAAGCGTAGTAGGGTAAACTCAAAGACGCCACTAAGCGCGCTGCTGTTAATGTCGAAGTTTCTATGTTGTGTGGCCGCGACTTTCAAATGTCACAGTTTCGAAATGAGTGCTTCTTGCTCCTCTTGCACTTCTTGTGAGATGGGATTGTTCTGGTTCTGGTTACGGCATTAAAAATTCCGACGTTTCCACGTGATGATTCCCGATCTCTTGTATTTTGATACATTTTGCAATAAATGAAGTTTTTGTGTTCTTAACACCAAAACCGGAAGTAATATCACTAAACCGTGGGAACTCCGTAATTAGGAAATGGCCACTAAGTATATTAAAGATACTAGGGTTTTGGGAAAAAATATAGCATGAAAAAAAGATTTTCGTTAGGATGTAATTTAGAGATGAGGGCAAGAGAAAATGAGGAGTATTTAAAAAGAAAAAGAGCTTTTTTAAAAATTTGATATGATTTTGGGGTATCTATAATTTTCTTTCATGTGTTTTGCCTGTTTTAAGAAAAGCGGATCCCTTAAGTCAGTGATCATTTTCTCACAAAATGACAACTAGTTTTTTGTTCAAACTTTCTCTAATTTGAATTTAATATCTGGAGAGGAAATGCAAATAATTTATTCACTTATAGCTGCAGGCGTCGCAATGATAGGAGCTCTGACAGTGTTAGCATTTCACGAATGGTCTGAAAGAAATTCTTTTCTTATAATTAATTTTGCAGCAGGGATGATGCTCACTCTTGCGTTTACTCATTTAATACCAGAAAGTTCGGATCTAAATTCCAACACAATGACTTACGTTCTCTTGGGGTTTTTAATTATGTTCTTTTTGCAGTTTTTTGTTTTATTTCATCCATGTCACGATCACGAATGCTCCAAGCATATGGACGCAGTATCGATCGCAGGATTGTCTTTACATTCTGTTATTGACGGATTGATGATTGCGGTAGGTTTTGGCGCTGCTTCCGGGGTGGGCATTCTTACAGCCCTTGCAATTTTGTTTCATAAACTTCCAGACGGAATAACAATTTCAGGCATTTTATTGCACAGCGGCGCTACTAAAAAGAAAATTTTTAATTTCTCGCTTCTTACGGCTTGCTTTACCCCTATAGGGACAATTATAGGAATGTTTTTATTTAAAGATGTGTCTAAATCTATGCTTGGATCTTTTCTGGGCGTAACGGCAGGATCTTTTATTTTCCTTGCAGCTTCAGATTTAATTCCAGAAACACATAAATCTAAAAATAAGGCGACATCTCTTATGTTATTTGTGGGGGTGCTTGTAAGTCTTGCCGCAAAACATATCATAGGACATTAATAAATGTGCTTTATACTTTGTTTTGAGTTTTTTGTTGCAGCGTTTAGCTACATCGTAACAAGTTTTGATTTAATACCGTCCATACTTTCTAATTGCGAAGTAAGATTTTTGATTGTACTTTCTTGCGCAAAAATCTCAAGTATTATAATGCCGGTATCGAAACATGCATCTGAAGAACTGTCATGAATACCCAACCTTGTTTTTATTATACAGCCCGAAGAAGTTAAAACTTCCTGAACTTTTACTGCGCACTCTTTTCTTTTTTGAACTGACAGTATTAAAATATTTGTCATAAAATCCTCCGCTAACTATTTTATAGTCGAGACCGTTAAGCGACTTTTGAGAGCAACTAACTTCTGTGTTGAAGCATCGGAGTTGACTACTTTTTGCACCTTTTGCACCTTAGTGCTTAAGGTTTAAAAGTTCGCTGACAGTGACTATTTCATAACCCTCTTTTTTGATTTCAGATATAAAAACGCCTAAAAATGATAATAATTTATCGTTCTTTAACAAATCATGCATTAAAAATATCGCCCCGTTTTTAATAGCTTTTCTATATTTAGCATG
>BNVV01000094.1 GCA_025998355.1 Endomicrobiia bacterium | reverse complement strand
AAGAGATGGAAGGAAATATTGACGATCTGCGGAATCAAGACGAAGCTGCCAAGAAAAATGTTGAGGAAAAGAAAAAGGCAGTGGAAAAAGCTGAGCAAGATATGCAGACTGGTCTTAGTGAAGATGAGAGGGCTGTTTTGGAGAAGAAGCGTCTTGGTATTATAGAAACTAACAAGCGGTGTACCGCTACAATCGCTGAGTGTAAAAAGACCCTAGAGACCCTAAAGACCCTAAAGAACCCCAGTTCAAAAGAGAATTTTGAGAAGCAGACACTTGATTTACAGAAAAAGCAAGAGGATCAAATGTCAGATGAGGACAAGGAGATAGAGAGTATTCTTGATAAAGATGCTGCCAAGAAGACGGAGAATGCGGAATCGTTAGAGCAGGCAAAGGCACAGTTGGCTAAGGCTGAAGTTGGAGCTGCATTGGAGGCTGAGCGTGTTGCAAAGGCTGAGAGTAAAATTCGGAATAAAATGGATAGAGTAACCGTCGCTCTTGAGGCGGCCAAAGCGCGTAATACAGCTGTTCAAGAGGCAGTTTCGGACGAGTTAACTGAAATTGCGGTTAATCGGGAACACATGGAACAGGAGATACGTAAGGTTGATGAGAGGTATCATGAACTGACTTGCAAACTTGAGTATATGGTTCGTGAGCGGGAGGCGGTTACTGATGTGTATGCGAAGGCATCGGATGATGAGAAGAGGATTGAAGATAAAAAACTTGAGATTGAGAGAAATCTTGAGGAAAAAAATGTAGCCTTTGTTAAGACAGAAAAGGAAGTTGAGGGGCTTTCGATTGAATTTGATAATTATGCAAATCCAAGTAACAAGCCAGATCCTGCACTGGTCGTAATAAAACAAGAAATTCTTGAGGAAGCCAAGGTTCGTCTTGGAAATTTAGATCTAGAGCGCAATAATTTGTCAAAGGAGTTAAAAAAGACGACTGAAGACTTTGATAAAGCTAGGACGAAAGCAGGTGAGTTTAAGCAGATACGTGAGAGCCTGACTAATCATTATAATGAGATTGATAATGAGCGTAATGCGGTGACACGAAGGAGAAAAGAGATTGATATGGAGATAAAGACTGTTGAAGATGTTAGCGCTCCTATTGGTATTGATGCTTTAGAGGGAATTGAGGTAGATGCTGATAGAATTAAGATGGAAAGGTATTATAGAGACGCTGATCGCGAGAGAGAAAAGATTGAGAATTTAGGTAAGTATAGCGATGAACTCAATAAGAAGTTAGAAGGTCTGGAAAAGAATATGGATGAAAATGGGAAAGAGTCTTTTGTTCTAGCCACAGCTAGAGCAAATATTGATAACAATATTGAGGCCAAACGGAAAGAAGCAAATAGCGCTTCTGGTGCTGACAAGAATGCAAAGCAGGAGGAACTGGCTGTATTTGAGGAACAGGCAGAAAAAGAAAAACAAAGTCTGAATGAGCGTATTGCTCAATTGCAAGAAAAGAGAGTTGGTTTGAAGAATGATAAGCAGAATACCATTGATCGTATTCGTGGTGTTGCGGATTTGAAGAAAAAAGCTAGAACTGATTTAGAAAAATGTGAGCAGAAAAAAAAGGAAGAGAAGCAGAAAGTCGTGAATCGGAGATTGGAGACTGAGTGGCTTCGGAAAGAAACAGAGAAGTTGACTGAGGAGCTGGCTAGAGCCAAGAAAGATGTTGAACATTTTTTTGAAGAGTATGCTTTTCATGACAGGAAGAATGCATTAGCTAGTAGTATGGCAGAGGCTAAGGAGAATGAGTTGAAGCAGAAGAAGCTGGATATAACCAGGACAATTGAGCATATGAAGAGAGAAGAACTTAAGGGAGTGGACAAGAAGGAGAAGGAGCTGGCTACAGTTGAAGAAGAGTTAGAGACACATAGGTTGATAAATGAGGTTGGTAGATATTTGTCATTGATTAAGATGTATGAAGCTCAGATTCAGGAGTTGAATGGAATGACTTTGATGGACTATAATACTAAGGTGGTTAAGACTGAGTACTCGCCTCTGTCGCATGAAGATGGTTATCATAAAGAGTATGAGATACAAATAGTGTGTCAAGGCATGGATATGAGACCAATGAAATTGTTTAATATTAAGTGGCAATTGGAACAGAATAAGACATTGTTGGATAAGGCTAAGGAGCAGCTAAGTGAGCTTCATAAGAAGTCGGATCCTGCGGTGGTTCGGAGATTGACGGATGAGAATGATAAATTGAAAGCTGAACTTGAGAATTTGAAGCGGGCAAAGAAAGAAGCTGAGAAGGAAAAGGATGAAGCCAAGAGAAAAGAGAGATTAGAGGAAATAGAGAGAAAAAATGATAAACTGAAAAAGTCTATTGGAACTAATGAAGATGAATTGGCTCAGGCAAAGCAAGAAGCTAAGAACAACAAAAAAGAAGCTGATGAGCTGCGTTTCCGTCTATCGCAAAAAGCTGTTGGAGGGTGGGGGACAACTGTTCTAAAGCAAATAGCAGAGCAGAAAGAAAAAGAAAATGAAGAGTTGAAAGAGAGATTGGCCGTGGCACAGGAAGAAACTGAGATAGTAAAGGAAGAAGCTCAGAAGGCAGCAACTCTGGTAAAGGAAGAAGCTACTATGGCGATTGTTAGTGCAGAGGAAAAAACTCGGGAGGCAATGGAAGAAATTGCTAGGTTAAATGAAGAGAATCGGAGGTTGAAGGAGAAAGAAGGTTCTGGAGATGGACAAGGTGCAGCTAGCGCAGGTGGGAGTGGAGCTCAAGGTAAGGAAAAAGAAAAAGAAAAGGAAAAAAGAACCTCTTAGTGAAGACGAGCGTAGAGCTCGGGCTACGGAAGAAGTTGAGACTTTAATGAGAGACAATGATGATTTGAGAATTGCGGCAGACGATGCTAAGAAAAAAGCTCGGATGTTGGAAGAAGAAAATCAGACGCTCAGGGATGAGCATAATCGAGTTGTGGAGAAGGCAAATAGCAAAGAAGCTGAATCTGAAGCCAAGCTTGCTGCTGAGAAGCAGAAAACTGCTGACCTCGCTGCCCGACTTAATGCCGCTGGTATTGCGACGGAATAGGGAACACAAGGCTAAACCAATTCAACGAATGTACCAGAATAACACCGATAAGTAAAAGACTTTAAAAAACACTTTCTTGTGCGCCATCGGTTATAGCAATATAGAGTGATATAGCGCGCAAGCAAGAGTAAGGCAATGATAATGATGGTAATGCAACTTAAGCTTAATGTAGTTTAGCCAAACCATTAAAATTGCGCTTTTTGCAGCTTAAGTGGTCAGTGTACTTCTTCACACATTTTCCTATTCTTTATGATATAATTAAAGTGTGACCACATAGAAAACAAAGGACAAAATAACGATGAAAAAAGCGACAGGGTTAATAGCAATAGTATTGACAGGACTGATAATAAGCTCGTGCGATCAAAAGAACGCTAGCCTTGTAAACAGAAGAGTTGCTACACCCGAGAAAATACAAGAAGTAAAAGAAGCAGAAAGAGAAAAAGCAAGAGCAAAAGCACAAGCAGACGCCAAAGAAGCAAAAGCAGATGCAGAGGCAAAACAAAAAGTAAAAGAAGAAGCACAAACAACAAAAGCAAAAGAAGAAGAAAGATTAGCATTAACACCACTTGAGCCAGAGCCAGTA
>BNVV01000093.1 GCA_025998355.1 Endomicrobiia bacterium | reverse complement strand
GTTAAAAGGTTCAAAATAGTCTCAGATAGATATAGGAATCGCAGAAGACGCTTTGGACTGCGATTTAACTTGATTGCAGGTATTTGTAATTCTGAATTTAATACTTAGTTATGCAAGAGGTCTATTAAATGTCGAAACAAGTTCAGGGTAACAATGGATGCTAGAGTTTTTATGCAGGTACTAATGCACTTGTTTATAGGAGATTAATATGTTGCAAGACAAAAAAGAGTTGGTTAAGAATAAGGCCGACCTAAAGAAGAATTCGCTTACTGTTCTTCAGAGGCGGTATTTGAAGAAAGATGAAAACGGAAACGTTATTGAAAGCGTTGAAGATTTGTTATACAGAGTTGCAAAAAATATTGCTCAGGCAGATAAAATTTATGACAAAAGCGCAGATATCGCATCTTTAACAAAAGAGTTTTATCTTGCAATGTCTTCTCTTGATTTTTTGCCTAATTCGCCGACTTTAATGAATGCCGGCAGAAATTTGCAACAATTGTCCGCTTGTTTTGTTTTGCCTATAGACGATTCGATGGATTCAATTTTTGAAACTTTGAAAAACACAGCTCTTATACATAAATCTGGAGGTGGAACAGGTTTTTCATTTTCAAAACTTCGTCCTAATAAAGATATGGTAAAAACAACATCCGGAGTTTCTTCGGGACCTGTATCTTTTATGCAGGTTTTTAATGCTGCCACGGAAGCTATAAAACAAGGCGGTACAAGACGCGGCGCAAATATGGGCATATTGAGAATTGATCATCCCGACATCTTAGAATTTATAGTGTGTAAAGATAAGAATGACAGTTTAAATAATTTTAATATATCAGTTGCTGTTACAAAAGAATTTATGGATGCTTTGGAAAATAATGAAGATTATAATCTTTACAATCCTCGCAACGGTGAAATTACAGGGAAATTAAATGCAAAAGCGGTTTTTTATAAGATAGTTGATCAAGCATGGAAAAATGGGGAGCCAGGTATAGTTTTTATTGATAAAATAAACGATAAAAATCCTACGCCTGAGATAGGTGTGATAGAGTCTACAAATCCTTGCGGAGAACAACCTCTCCTTTCATACGAATCTTGCAATTTGGGGTCAATCAATTTGGGTCATTTTGCAAAGGATGGTATGGTTAATTGGGAAAAGCTAGAAAAAATGGTAAAGACTGCTGTTCATTTTCTTGATAATGTCATAGATATGAACAATTATCCCATTAAAAAAATAGGAGAAGTTACGCGCTCCAATAGGAAAATAGGTCTTGGGGTTATGGGCTGGGCAGATTTGCTTTTGTATTTGGGAGTGTCCTATGGCTCGCAGGAGTCTTTGTCTCTTGCTGAAAAACTTATGGGGTTTATCCAATCCAAGTCCCATGAAGCTTCGCAAGAGCTTGCTGTAAAAAGAGGATCTTTCCAAAATTTTAAAAAAAGCATATATGCAAATGGAAGTCCTATGAGAAATGCAACGTCAACTACAATTGCGCCTACGGGAACTATTGGAATAATAGCTTCGGCTTCTGGGGGAATTGAACCTCTTTTTGCTCTTGTTTACAAGAGAGCGCAGTGTCTTGACAATGAGGAAATGTATGAAGTAAACCAGTATTTTGAAAAGATTGCAAAAGAAAAAGGGTTTTATTCTACTGAACTTATGGATAAAATAGCCAAAAAAGGAAGTATCGCAGAATTTAAAGAAATTCCTGATGAAGTAAGAAAAATATTTGTGACATCTCACGATATTACACCTGAAGATCATATAAAAATGCAGGCAGCTTTTCAGAAATTTACCGATAATGCTGTTTCTAAGACAGTAAATTTGCCAAATTCCGCAACGAAAGAAGATGTAAAAAAAGTTTATATCATTTCGTACAAAACAGGCTGTAAAGGTGTGACTGTTTATCGTGACGGCAGCAGAGATGTTCAAGTGCTAAATCTTGCAAATAATAAAGAAGAACCTGCACAAATTAAAGAAGTCAAACCAAGAGCTCGTCCTGTAAAAACAACAGGTTTTACATTCCTTATGCATACTGGTTGTGGCAAAATGTATGTTACCGTAAACGAGGATGACAGGGGCGTGTTCGAAGTATTTACACAGCGCGGGAAATCGGGTGGATGTACCTCGTCGCAGGCAGAAGCCATAAGCCGTTTAATCTCTTTGGCCTTGCGTTCTGGAGTTAATCAAAATGTTATTATAAATCAGCTAAAAGGAATAAGGTGTCCAGTACCTATTTTAGCAGAAGGCGGAGTAATTTTATCGTGCGCAGATGCTGTTGCCAAAGCGTTAGAAGCATACAATAGAGAAAAGATGTCTCCTGAGCTTTTTAGACAAACTGCACCTGCTTCAAGTTTTTATGAGACTCAAAAGCATTATACGTCGGATTCAAGCGTTAATTTGACGGGCGCATGCCCGCAGTGTCCTGAATGCGGTGAAATGCTTACTTTTGCCGAGGGTTGCGCTTGTTGTCGCTGTTGCGGTTATTCTAGATGTTTCTAGTTTTATTTTATGAATTTAAATTTTTTTTTGCTAAAGATTGAAAATAAATGATTAACGATAATGGTTTCCAAATAGGCTTAACTATAGCATACGCAGGATTTTCGTTCTGTTCTAGAAATTCCTTATGGCGATTAGACAGTTAAGAGTTTTATCAATATCGCTAAAATATATACAGAGTCTCTCCAAAAACCTCCTAAATTTTATCAAAAAAGAGCAAAGCAAAAGATATCTTTTTTTGGTAAAAAAAGATATAATTTCCCTAGAAGATAAAGATAACCTTTACCTGTGCAAAAAAGGGTTTTTTGTGTTTTGACAAAGAATTTTAAAATTTTTCAAAAAAAACCAGAGAAAAAATCTTAAAAATAGAAAAACTAAGAATTTTTAGAGAAACCCTTTTGTATATAAAGTGAAGAACAGGCTGAAAACGAGGAAGGAAGGAGAAAAATTGTGAAAACGAAGAAGGTAATAAGTGCAATTGTTTTATTTAGTCTTATTGCCACGATTGTGTAAAATTTCTATTTTGGTTTATAAATTTTTACCGGAAATAGCCAGAGGTTGGCAGTATGTTCCTGTTACGACCTTTCAAAATTTACGGGTATTTGCCAAAGCGTGTCCGTAAGTTTTTTAATCTGTTCCAACAATCTTAAAAATAACTTGCAACTTTGTGGCGCATGAAACGGAAGTATAATAAAAGTTATGTCTGTAAAAATAAGGGTAATAAAATGAAGAAACAAAAAAGAAGGAGAAAATAAGAGGTTAGAAATGACAAAAGACAAAGATATTAATAAACAAAGAGAAAATGCAGTGCCCGAAGTTATTGTCGCAAATATTGCCCCGCGAAACATTGAGGATGAAATGAAAACTTCTTACATTGATTATGCTATGAGTGTAATTGTAGGAAGGGCTTTACCTGATGTTCGTGACGGGTTGAAACCTGTGCATAGAAGAATACTCTATGCAATGAAAGAAATGGGGTTAAAACATAATACGGCGTATAAAAAATCTGCTAGAGTCGTTGGAGACGTACTCGGTAAGTATCATCCTCATGGCGATTCTGCAGTTTACGGCGCAATGGTTAGAATGGTGCAGGACTTTTCTTTAAGATATCCGATGATTGACGGACAAGGAAATTTTGGCAGCA
>BNVV01000092.1 GCA_025998355.1 Endomicrobiia bacterium | reverse complement strand
TCAGGTCTAATAATATGTTCGGGTATTGCCTGAAGTATTCAAACACCATTCCTGCAATATTTTCTATACTCAATTTTCTCGTTGCTCACCTACTCCCCCTTTTTCTTTTCTTACTCCTTGCTATCCTTACTGTTTTGTCAAATGTCCCTTTCTTTACTCCCATTAATACTAAACCCATTCCATCTGAACCGCCTGCTTTCTTTTTCTGTTTCATGGTACTTCTATTGTACTTTTATATATTAGTTATGCAAGAGGTCTATTGGTTATCTCCCTACACCTCTCTTGCTTTGTTGCCTTGCTCATTGTTGTCCTGATATAGTCCGCCATCTTGTCGAATAGCCCTTTTTCAAGAATTGGGTACTTAGGTTTCGTTACAAGGAACGCTTTAGCTATCGTATCTTGCAGTTTTGAAATATCCTTCCCAATGAAAAATACGGCGTTTGAATCTGCAAAGAACTCCGAGAACTCATCAATCTTGTGCGTATACGAATCCATCACAACACAGGGCGTCTTCGTGATAACAGAAAAGAGCATTCCATGAAGACGGTCAGTTACGACGATCTTACTCCTTGCATATTTCATGAGTTCATTATTTACTACCTCTCCTGCCATCAAAGGCAGGATATTTTTTCCATACTTGTTTCTTGTTTGTTGATAATTCGATTCTGTTTTTCTGATGATATCAAAAACTTCGTTATATATTTTCTCACTAAGCCCACTCTCATCGCCGAGATCACGAACGCACAGCAGTATTCCTTTTCTATCAAAAGCATAGTCTCTCGAAAGCATAAGTGCCATATCAATCATATTCATACACCTCATCGAAGGGAAATATGCTTTTGCAAGACTGAGACTCTCCTTGCCGCGCGTGAACAACACAAGGCCATTATGGCGGCCATATACTTTGGCGCTTTTGTCGAGTTCGGCCTTGCCTCTCTCGTCATCCGAAAACCATATTGTTTGCGGCAATATGAATATCTTGTTTGCAGGAAAACTCTCTATCACGCGTCTGCGAATATCCTCCTCGAGCATATACATGCTTCCCAGATTCCCGCCGCCCTGCAGGAAGATTACATCATCGTCCCGCATAAAACTGCTAATATATTTAGAATCCATCTGCATATGATAGCCAGTAACCTCAACGAGCCTATATTCGCTGAAGTACTTGCGAATAAACTCGTATGCACCGATGGTGATGGCAGAATCACCTATATTATCGTGCTCGGAAGTACCGAGAAGAAAGATCTTTTTATTTGTTCTTAAATCTGAATAAAATACTTTTTTGAGGAACTGATTTTCATACTCGAGGTTCTTGACGTCCGACACCCCTTCCTTGACGTCCGACACCTCTTTCTTGACGTCCGACACCTCTTTCTTGACGTCCGACACCTCTTTCTTGACGTCCGACACCTCTTTCTTGACGTCCGACACCTCTTTCTTGACGTCTTGTATTTCACATTTGACCCGCTTGTATATCGGCTTGAATAAGAAGTCCAAAATTTTATACCTAAGCCCCTTTCGTTTCACGGGCTGCAAAGACACTACCCGCTGCATACGTTCAGACGAAATGTATGAAGAAATATGCCCTGCAACTTCCGCCGGCAATTGCCCTGTCTTTGCCTCATGAAGTCTGTATTCAAATATCGTTTTCAGACTGTCCGGATCATATAGCAACACTTCATAATTATTGGCTAATGCTTTGACAAAAAGTGAGTCCAGCTTTCTATAAATGCATTCTTCGATCCTGCCGCTCCATGGTCCGACATACGGTAATACCTCAGCCGAAATATCCACACCAAGGCGCTCCATGTTCTTTTTTACAAGTTCGCGCATCATGGCAACGGTCTTTTTTGTTCCACCTGCACCATTTGCATGCCATCTGTGGCGCGTTAATATCTCAGGAATGCTATGAACAACCATACCTCTTTCAAATGCACGTAACCAAAGCTCCCAATCTTCGACATGGCTTCTGTCTTCATCGTAGAACAGGCCATTCTTTAAAAAGAACTCTCTTCGGAACATGACGGTCGAATGATCAAATGGACATGTTATAACCGACCAAGCCTTCGACATTTCACATGAAAACATCCTGCGATACTCCTGTATATCGCCAAAGTACTCAAGATCACTGCTACAAAGCATAATATCGGGATTTTCATCGAGATATTTCTTCTGTTTGAACATTCTCTCTTGAACCATAAGATCATCATCATCGATACGAGCGATATAATCACCTCTTGCTATTTGCATTCCGCGATTTAGACTTCCAGCTATACCGAGTCGTTTGCCATTAACAAGAAGTATAATTCTAGGATCTAAATAAGGGTCAAGGAAGCTACGGACATCTTTCCCATCTTCAGACTCAGAGATCACAATAATCTCAAAATCCGAATATCTTTCGCACCAGTTTTGTGTTTGTCCCATGATACTGTCCAGACATTCTCTGAACCAGTCAATATTTGGTTTAAAAACTGGAATAAGTATTGATATAGCGGGATGAAAATCTTCTTTTAATGACTGCCCTCCAAGGGTCATCCATTTGTCGTGATACTCTTGCCATGCAGGATATAATTCATGCAGATACCAATCGTTCCAGAATTTATTGTTACCCCGAGCATGAATGATAGCAGCATTACTACAATCACGACCATAGTAAGGGTAGCAGCAATAATCAGATCCTCTAATAGGAGATACTAGAATATTAAAATCTTGAATCATAGCATTCAAGACGCCTTGGTCCGGAAAGCGCAGTATTTCTGCCCATTCAGCTGTTTTATCATAACAATACTTAGTCAGTTCTTTTCTTTCTTCAAGCTTATCACTTACAGCTATTAAGCCAGAAGGGAATAGATATGATTGTAGATTATACTCTTTTCCTTCTGGAAGCTCTATAAAGCATGTTCTCATATGATCCGTATTCTTTGATGTTTTATTCTTGGGATCTTCTCTTACCATAGAATATCCGGTTATTCTCGCTAAATCGAGCATACCAGCAATATTACTTTGTATAAGAATATCTGTATCCATCCATGCTATAGTCTCGTACTCATCGAGCAAGTTGAACATCTCATACCGTACAAACATTAATTTCGAGGACTGCTTGAACCTCGGCAAATCAAACAATCTATCCGGAAGCGACGGGGAATAGTTAATGAATCGACATGGCATAATAGATGACATTAAGTTCCTATTACTTTCGGGAATTTCATCGATATAGTAGATAATAGCTTCATCAAAAAGCCCTTTGTTTGTTTCCTGCAACTGCAAAAGCACCATACCTACAAGAGAAGGTCTTGTATCAGCAAGCATAACAGCATTCTTTTTCTTATTCATTTTGTCTTGCACGCTCCTTGTCCTGCAAAAAATCAGCTATCAAAAACTTCCTTCACATCTCATTCGCATTCAAAATGTAGTCTTGGGTGTTTTTTATCTCTAAAATTTCGGTCAAACTATTATATATATTTTTGACGAACACTTAAACAGCGGATAGAATCTTTTTAATAGCTTCATAAAGCCCTCCATCGTTTTGTTCAAGACGTAGTGTGCGACATCCAGCAGCACGTCCAGCTTCAACATCGCAATCTTGGTCGCCTATCATCCATGAATTAGCAATATCTATATTCATATCTTTTG
>BNVV01000091.1 GCA_025998355.1 Endomicrobiia bacterium | reverse complement strand
GGCGATAAATAACGCATCGGCGGAAATAGACGGCTATTTGCTTTCAGGCGGCTATTCGGTGCCGCTGTCCGGGCCTCCGGATAACCTGAAGAAATATTGTATTGATATCGCCACAGCCAACCTTGTGATTAGCGCCGGAGTTTTGAAAGATGATCCCGGCGGTACTGCGGTCCTTGAGGAAGCGAAAAACGCCCGGCGCTATCTGGAAAAAGTCGCCGAAGGCAAATTCAAAATACCCGGTTATGTGGAAGAAGGGGATGTAGCAAAACCGCCTTCCGGTAATGTGCTGGTATCCTCATCGCGCAAATTGGATCTGCGGGGATATTGAACATGGCCGGTGCTGGTGTAGTCAAAGCCGAATATGACTCCGAGTTTCAGGCGATTCTCGACGCCCTCTCCAAAGCGGCGATGCCCGATCTCAAAAAGATTGCGGACTTTGCCGGCGGGGAATTGGACTACATCAGCAAGAAGGCTTTTGAAAAAGAAAAAGACCCGGTTACCGATGAGGCTTGGGAACCGCTGAAGCACCCCCGCGAAGATGGATCGACAAATCCGATCCTTGTCGACGGGGGCCAGCTGAAGCGTTCCCTGGTCTGGCAATCTTTTCCCGATGGCTCGGTAATATTCGGATCAAACATGGTCTATGCCCGGATACACCAGTTGGGGGGAGCCGCCGGGCGGGGCGGGAAGTCGCTCATACCGGCGCGGCCCTATATGGGGGTGCCGCAGGATTTTGATCGCCGCATCCTGAATGACCCGGCAGTATTAAAACTGCTGGGGCTTGGAGAGTGACATGATTCGTGAAGTGAAAGACATTCTTGAGGAGGTTGTAAAGAACCGGGTGCCGGATGTGACGGTGGTCCGATCGGCGGCTGATGAATCCCACGCTATCATGGCGCGGGAGTGGCCCCTGGTTGCCCTGATTACCAATCCGGGAACCTTCGATGGTTCAGAAGCCCGGACGGTGCGGTACCACGATGAAGCAGACGGAACCTATAAACAGCGATATGTGCGCGGCTATCGGGTACTGCCAATTCTGGTTCGCTGTTGGGCTTCCGGCGAGGATGAGGCCGATGCCGTTTTTAGCCGGATCATTCCCGCGATACCAAGCCAGTGGAATTACGATGACTTCACCGGCAGTGTTGAAATCGGCGCAGAGGAACATTCGGACCATACCGGGAATGTAGGGAAATTATACCTGTCGGTTGCGGAGGTACGGTTCTCTGTGGCCGCCGCCAGGGAAGCGGAGGTTATCCCCAGCTTCACCCAGGTCGAACCAGAGGGCGGCGAAATCGCCCCCATAGCATAAGGAGGACATATGTCCAAAGCTGATAAAACGAATGCAGAACTGAACCTTGATGCTCAATTGCAAAACGAGGGACAGCCTGACAATCCGAACCCCGGCGGCGATCCGCCCCCGGACGGGAACCCCAATCCCAATAATGATCCGCCCTCTAAAGAAGAGGACGGAAACGATCTACTGACGGTTGAAGAACACGCCAAGCGGCAGAACATTGACACCCCGATTTTCGTAGCGGTCCTGCAATCCGAGCAGTGGTTCAACGGGAAAAAGGTAACTGAAACGGTTTTTAAAGCGGCTGTTGAAGCCTTTTTGAAAGGCCCCATGGCAGGGAAGAAACTCCCTGAAAAGAAGGAGGAGCAGTAATGGCGTTACCCGGCATTAAAAATAATATTCTGGACGGCGCGATGGGAGTCCAGGGGGCGCAGGCGGATGGCCGCTTTGCCGCCATCGGCGTTGCCGAAAAATTCGGACAGGGCATATTGACCCTGAACGATCCTGAACTGGTGGAACCGGCTATTGGTGACGGACCCCTCCGGGATCTGTTGGTTAGCTCCCTTTCCATTTCCCGGACCCCGATCTCGGTAATTGCCCTGCAGGGAACCTTACCCGGAACGCTTTCTGCGGTAACGCCCGGATCAGACAATCAAGGTGATGGTGTTGTAACCGTTTCAGGCTCACCCCGGAATGAATACGATATCGACATCGAAATCATCTCGACCGGCGCCCTCAACGAGGGAACCTTCCGGGTCACCATTGACGGCCTTCCGGGAAAGCAGATCACCATTCCTGATGGGAATGGCCAGTATGCAATACCGGGAACCGGCATCACCATCACCTTTAACTCCGGAGATGGAACCTTCAATGAAGGTGACACCTTTTCATTTTCCGCGACCGCCCCGAGCGCAACGAACGGGGAAGTACTGGAAGCCATTGATACAATTCTCAGGGCCAAGCTTTCCATTGAGTGGATCGCCATCGCCGGTATTTCTTCCGCGCCGCTGTGGGCTGCCCTTGCGACCAAAGCTATCGGGGCGGCGGAGATATACCAGTACCTGTTCTTTGTTGCCCAGGCCCGGTATGTAGCGGCAAATGAAACGCTTGACCAGTGGGCCAATGCCTTGGCAGGGGATGAGCGGGGAACCGTTGGGTCTCAGCGGTTGCAGGTCTGCGCGGGATGGATCGAAGAGGCGGATGCCAACGGCCAGGTTGATGTGCGGGGTCTCATCGGCGCCTATTGCGGAACCCTCGCGGCCCGGAAGGTTATGGACGGCCCGGATGCGGTCAAGTTTGGCGGGATCACCGCCGCGACCGCCCTGAAGCCGGACGGGATCAACGATGGCCACATTGAAAATTTAAAAAATGCCGGTTATGTGACGGCCCGGAAGTATGTGGGCCTGAAAGGGATTTATATCACATCCGGTCAGATGATGAGCGAAGAGGGCAGTGACTTTGATCTGGTAGAACGCCGCCGGGTCATGGACAAGGCTTGCCGCAATCTCTATGTCGCTCAGCTTCCTGCTCTGAACGATACGGTCACCATCGGCAAGGATGGTTCTCCGGAAGGGATCGAGATGTTTGTTGCCAAGAGCCAGCAACCCCTTGAGACCATGAAGACCAACCGGGAGATCTCCGATGGCTATGTGATCGTACCGCCCGGACAGAATATTCTGGCGGACAAAAAACTCAGGACCAAGGTGCGGATCGTACCCCTCGGCAAGATGTCCTACATCGAAAACGAGATCGCTTATAAAAACCCCGCATTGGGAGGTGAAGAATGATTAACGGTACTGTTTATGACTTTGAGTCAGTAAAGGTGTTATTGCCTACCGGCCTGACCCTCACGACCGAGAAAATATCCTACAAGGATAAAAAGGATGATGAGGTTATTACCGGATCGAACGGCCTCCCCCTGGGGATTGGGCGGGGGGAATATTCAGGGGATTGCGAACTGGAATTATCCCGCTTTGAATATGACCTGCTCGACAAGTTCGCGGCAACCAGCGGCGGGTTTTATAATATGCCCCCCATTCCTATCGTTGTCAGCTATGGCCATGTAGGTCAGATTCCGACAACCGATACCCTCATGGTCCATTTTACCGAGCGGGATTTAAGCGGTTCCAAAGGGGACACGAACCTGAAGGTTCCCCTCAAGGGGCCTTTAACCGCGCCGCTCTTAACCAACGGCATCCCGGCTTACACGCCCGGATTATAAGGAGTATGTATGAAGATCGAAAAAGAACAGCTTGAGTCCTTGAAGAAGGATCACCCTGCGGGAATTTTTGAAGGGTCCATCGCCTTCAATGATTCAGAAGACAAGCTCCATACCGTGGAGTTCCTTTACCGGA
>BNVV01000090.1 GCA_025998355.1 Endomicrobiia bacterium | reverse complement strand
GTGGCGGCAATTGATGTTGTGGTTGCATAACTACGCTATCTTTAGGCTCTTGTTTTGGTTCTTCTTTTTCTTTTGTTGGTTCTGATACTTGCACTAGGCTTTTGTTTGGATCGGGCGCTGATTCTTTTTCTTTTATTGGTTCTGATACTTGCTCTGGCTCTTTCTCTTTTGCTGGTTCTGATGTTTGCTCTCGTTTTGGTTCTTCTTTTTCTTTTATTGGTTCTGATACTTGCACTAGGTTTTTGTTTGGATCGGGCGCTGATTCTTTCTTTTTTGCTGGTTCTGGTATTGGATCTGACACTGGGTCTTGCTCTTTTTCTTGCTCTGATACTTGCTCTGGATGTAGCGGTGTCACTGTTAATCTTTCTTCTTCTTTTGCTTTTGTTGTTTGTGTTTCTTCTTTTACTTTTTGTTGTGCTTCTGCTTCTGCTTTTTCTTTTGCTCTTTGTGCTTCTTTTATTTGTTCTATTTTCTCTGGGGTAGCATGTCTTCTGTTTGTAAGGGAAGCGTTCTTTTTATCGCAGGAACTTAAAACAAGACCAAATAAAACAAATATGCTTAATACTCTTTTCAGTTTCATCATTTTTTTCTCTCCTTTGTTATTTTTGCTGCTTAGTTATTGTAGCATAAAATATAAGACTTCATACGTTTGTGTAGAATCTTGTAACATACGGACTGGACTTTTGTCAAACAAAGACAAACGAACTAAACAGCAGCAAGCTTTTAATGAACCTCCGCACAGCAAGACGCGCGGTATCAGCGGAGGAAATTGAAGAGCTGTAATTGTTCTTGCTTAAACTCTATGTTCGCAAGCGTTACTAAATTTCTTTTGTTATTTTGTTATTTGTAGGCTATTACAACGCTCTAAATTCCCAAATATAGCTTCTCTTATACTTATGGGCGTACAAAAGATAGTATATCTCTTATATGCGCTATGCTGTCCGTCTTTTAAGCGTTTCCATAGCCTAATTGTACTACAAGCGGTTCCCTCACAGCTTGCTTGTGGGGCAATAGTTTAACAACAAATGGTATGTTTCATATATGAAATCATCTTTTTGCAGTTTGCTGTATCTTTAACCGTAAACCTAATTTTAAACGACAAGAACAGTCCAACATGTATTTTTAGATTTTACATACTACATACTCTGGCAAAATTTAAAACCCCTTTTAAAAAAATGGAGAAAAAATACCTTGAAAAAACTCATAGACCAAGCATTAGAATAAGGCCTATAGAAATTTCAAATATTGCAGTCAAACCACTTATAAGTTGCGCTATAGCGCATGTTTTAACATAATTTGCGTTTTTGCAGCAGTGGCAAAAGAACTTGTGTTTCCTGCCTTTTTGATAAAAACTTATCTTCTTTTTTTTGTTACTGTGCAACCTAAAGTGACTTGATTATATCTCTTGCAATCGTATCCTCTCCTTTCAATGCTTTCAGGTGCTACCTTTCCCTTTAAATCCTACGTTGTAACTCTTTTTTATAAGTGCTTCTCCTTGTTCTTTTTAAGGCTTCTACACTTACTTTATAATTTCTTTTTGTTCAAATTTTGGGCTCATTATAGTTTTACCCTTGGGAGGCAATTTGTAACATTTTATAAATAGGAGGATAGGCTTTTTGTCTGATATCGTCTGGAACTGAAACAATATTTTTCATATTTACAAGCGCATCAAAGACCTTTGTCAACGTAATTTTTTTCATGTTAGGACATTGTGCGAGGTTTGTTACAGGATAAAAATTTTTATCAGAATTATCTTTGCTTAGTTTATATAAAATCCCTGTTTCGGTACCTATAATAAAATCCTTAACAAAATTTTTTTGTACATATCTACACATAACAACTTTATTCTGCCCGAGTATGTTTTAAAAATAAAGGAAGAACATCCAAGCGCCGAAGTGCTTGTACATCCTGAATGTCGTCCCGAAGTTGTCTCTTTGGCAGATCATGTTATGTCAACAGGCGTTATGTGTAGATATGTACAAAAAAATTTTGTTAAGGATTTTATTATAGGTACCGAAACAGGGATTTTATATAAACTAAGCAAAGATAATTCTGATAAAAATTTTTATCCTGTAACAAACCTCGCACAATGTCCTAACATGAAAAAAATTACGTTGACAAAGGTCTTTGATGCGCTTGTAAATATGAAAAATATTGTTTCAGTTCCAGACGATATCAGACAAAAAGCCTATCCTCCTATTTATAAAATGTTACAAATTGCCTCCCAAGGGTAAAACTATAATGAGCCCAAAATTTGAACAAAAAGAAATTATAAAGTAAGTGTAGAAGCCTTAAAAAGAACAAGGAGAAGCACTTATAAAAAAGAGTTACAACGTAGGATTTAAAGGGAAAGGTAGCACCTGAAAGCATTGAAAGGAGAGGATACGATTGCAAGAGATATAATCAAGTCACTTTAGGTTGCACAGTAACAAAAAAAAGAAGATAAGTTTTTATCAAAAAGGCAGGAAACACAAGTTCTTTTGCCACTGCTGCAAAAACGCAAATTATGTTAAAACATGCGCTATAGCGCAACTTATAAGTGGTTTGACTGCAATATTTGAAATTTCTATAGGCCTTATTCTAATGCTTGGTCTATGAGTTTTTTCAAGGTATTTTTTCTCCATTTTTTTAAAAGGGGTTTTAAATTTTGCCAGAGTATGTAGTATGTAAAATCTAAAAATACATGTTGGACTGTTCTTGTCGTTTAAAATTAGGTTTACGGTTAAAGATACAGCAAACTGCAAAAAGATGATTTCATATATGAAACATACCATTTGTTGTTAAACTATTGCCCCACAAGCAAGCTGTGAGGGAACCGCTTGTAGTACAATTAGGCTATGGAAACGCTTAAAAGACGGACAGCATAGCGCATATAAGAGATATACTATCTTTTGTACGCCCATAAGTATAAGAGAAGCTATATTTGGGAATTTAGAGCGTTGTAATAGCCTACAAATAACAAAATAACAAAAGAAATTTAGTAACGCTTGCGAACATAGAGTTTAAGCAAGAACAATTACAGCTCTTCAATTTCCTCCGCTGATACCGCGCGTCTTGCTGTGCGGAGGTTCATTAAAAGCTTGCTGCTGTTTAGTTCGTTTGTCTTTGTTTGACAAAAGTCCAGTCCGTATGTTACAAGATTCTACACAAACGTATGAAGTCTTATATTTTATGCTACAATAACTAAGCAGCAAAAATAACAAAGGAGAGAAAAAAATGATGAAACTGAAAAGAGTATTAAGCATATTTGTTTTATTTGGTCTTGTTTTAAGTTCCTGCGATAAAAAGAACGCTTCCCTTACAAACAGAAGACATGCTACCCCAGAGAAAATAGAACAAATAAAAGAAGCACAAAGAGCAAAAGAAAAAGCAGAAGCAGAAGCACAACAAAAAGTAAAAGAAGAAACACAAACAACAAAAGCAAAAGAAGAAGAAAGATTAACAGTGACACCGCTACATCCAGAGCAAGTATCAGAGCAAGAAAAAGAGCAAGACCCAGTGTCAGATCCAATACCAGAACCAGCAAAAAAGAAAGAATCAGCGCCCGATCCAAACAAAAACCTAGTGCAAGTATCAGAACCAATAAAAGAAAAAGAAGAACCAAAACGAGAGCAAACATCAGAACCAGCAAAAGAGAAAGAGCCAGAGCAAGTATCAGAACCAATAAAAGAAAAAGAATCAGCGCCCGATCCAAACAAAAGCCTAGTGCAAGTATCAGAACCAACAAAAGAAAAAGAAGAACCAAAACAAGAGCCTAAAGATAGCGTAGTTATGCAACCACAACATCAATTGCCGCCAC
>BNVV01000089.1 GCA_025998355.1 Endomicrobiia bacterium | reverse complement strand
TTGCTTTTTTCATGATTTTTCCTCCTGTTTAATTTAAACTTTTAGAAGTTGCAGATTTGTAACATGCATTTATATTAATACTAAATTGTATGCGTTTTTTCAACTTGTTGCAAAATCTTACAACATACTAGACTTTACAAAAACAAAGACAAGCAGACTAAAACAACTTATTATCGTTTTACCCTAAAAACTTTAAACTTTCGTTAATTTTTTCAATTTTCAAAGAAGCCTCATTAAGTCTTGTTTTAATTTTTTCTACTTCAACATCAGGCGCCTTCTTTATAAAATCTTTATTTTTTAATTTTAAAGATGTTCTTTCTACTTCTTGCTTTGCAAGAGCGATCTCTTTTGTAAGTCTTGCTTTTTCTTTTTCGATATCGATAAGACCTTCTAAAGGTAAAAATATTTCAAAACCTCCAGCAACAGCTAATGCGGAATTTTTAGGTCTTATGATATTTTTACCAAACCGTATCGAGCTTATTTTTGCAAGCTGTTTTATATAACTTTCATTTTCTTTTGTAATCTTTTCTTTATTATCGTCCAACACATTAAACAAAGATTTTATTTGTACCGCTGGAGAAATATTCATTTCGCTTCTTAAAGTTCTTATTTTTATAATTATGTCTTGGATGTTTTTCATTTTCTCAAATGTGGACTCCCAATTAGGACGTTCAGGAATGACAAATAGAGAGTCGGCTATTGTTTCCACATCGTTACCCAAGATTTGCCATATTTCTGACGTTATAAAAGGCATTATAGGAGATATTAGCTGTAGTGTTGATTTAAGTATACTTACAAGAATTGAGAGAGCTTGTTTCTTTACATTTACGTCTGTTGACATCATGCGTATTTTTGATAGTTCTATGTACCAATCGCAATATTTTGTCCAGAAGAAATCATAAATTTCTCTCGAAGCTGTGTCTACGTTGTAAGACTCATAGGCTGCTTTAACTTTCGAAGCGGTGCTTGTAAATTCAGATATAATCCACTCGTCAGCAAGTTCAACAGGTTCTACTTTATCATCAAGTTTATCGATACCTTCTAAGTTTATTATTATAAATCTTGAGGCATTCCATATTTTATTTGCAAAATTTCTTGCAGCTAAAAATGACTCTTCAGAAATCTGCATATCTCGTCCCGGAGTTGCAGACTGCGCTAACGCAAATCTTAATGCATCTGCGCCATATTTTTCAATAATATCGCGTGGATCAACAACGTTCCCGAGAGATTTTGACATCTTTTTGCCGTATTTATCTCTTACTATTCCATGGATAAATACATCGTTATAAGGAACATCTCTCATAAATTCTAAACCAAACTGCAGCATTCTTGCAACCCATAGATATATAATTTCGTGTCCAGTTGCTAGAACTGACGTAGGATAAAAATATTTTAAATCTTCATTATTTTCATCTTCGCCCCAATTAAAAACGCTAATAGGCCACAAAGCTGAAGAAAACCAAGTATCTAAAACATCTTCATCTTGAACAAAATTTTTACCTCTACAGCAAGGACATTCTGCAGGTTTATCAAGCAGAGCAATAGGCCTGCAATTTGTTGTTCTGTCACCTTTTTCATCAACGCAATAATATACAGGTATTCTATGTCCCCACCATATTTGACGACTTATACACCAATCTCTTAAATTTTCAAGCCACAAAACGTAAGGTTTTTTCCACGATTGCGGATGAAAAACAGTTTTCCCGTCATTTGCCGCATCAATCGCTCTTTTGGACATTTCCCCAATATTTAAAAACCATTGGTTAGACATTAAAGGCTCTATTTTTGTAGAACATCTGTAGCATCTTCCCACTGAATGAGCATAATCTTCTGTCTTTACCAAAAATCCCGATTCTTCTAAATCTTTAACTACTTTTTTTCTTGCTTCCTCTACGTTTAATCCCTTATATTTCTCAGGGACATTAATCATTTTACCGTTAATGTCTATTACATCTATTGTTTCAAGATTGCTTCTCTTGGCTATCTCATTATCAGTAGCGTCATGCGCCGGGGTAACTTTAACAGCGCCTGTTCCAAAAGATTTATCAACAACATGGTCTGAAACTATTTTTATTTCCCTATTTACTAACGGCAATTTTAAAATTTGACCTGTCAAATGAGCATATCTTTCATCGTTAGGATTGACGGCAACTGCAGTATCACCAAGCATTGTTTCGGGTCTTGTCGTTGCAACGATAACGTGCCCATCGGAGTCTTTTAAAGGATACTTTATATACCATAAATTACTTTTTTCATCTTCATACTCAACCTCTACATCAGACAAAGCGGTTCCGCATTTAGGGCACCAGTTTACAAGTCTTTTACCTCTGTATACAAGCCCTTTATCAAACAATTGCACAAATGCTTTCTTCACAGCTTTAGAACGACTTTCGTCCATCGTAAAAGCTACCCTGTCCCAATCCAAACCACAACCTATCATTTTAAGCTGGTCTAGTATTGTATCGCCTGTTTCATTTCTCCACTGCCATACTTTCTCCAAAAACTTTTCACGTCCTAGGTTATATTTAGTTTTCCCTTCTTTTTTGAGAAGTTTTTCAACTATGATTTGCGTGGCAATACCTCCGTGATCTATGCCCGGCACCCACAAAGTATTATATCCTTGCATTTTTCTAAATCTTATTATAACATCCTGTAAAGTAGTATTTAACGCATGTCCCATATGCAAAAACCCTGTTACATTGGCAGGCGGAATGACTATCGTAAAAGGCTTTTTACTTTTATCTACTTTTGCAGAAAATGTCTTATTTTCTATCCAGTACTTGTGCCATTTTTCTTCAATTACTTTGGAGTTATAAACTTTTTCCATATCCATCCTTAAACCTCTTAAAAAATCACCAGTATAAGTGCTTCTGGTATTATATCAAAAAATCGCTCTTGATGTTATTTTTGTATAACCCTCCAAGTTCAAGCGGCTAAGTAATACCTACAAACAAATATAAAATAAGAAGTTAATCAGGGTGTTACGGCGCTAGCAAGTTGAAGTCGGGGTCGTGGTTTGCTATAATCACTCTTCAAAAAACATGAGATTTAATGTAAATAGGCGGAGAAAATAAATGAATTCAGCAAATAAGCTTACTGTCACAAGAATATGCCTTGTTCCGTTTTATATTTTGTTTATGGAATTAGGCGGGTTCTATAACAGTATACTGGCACTTATTGTTTTTTGTATCGCTTCAATTACAGATTTTTTTGATGGGCAGATAGCAAGAAAAAATAGAACGATAACACCTTTAGGCATATTTTTAGATCCTCTTGCAGATAAACTTTTAATGACTGCCGCTTTTATATGTTTTGTTGGTGTTCATATGCTTGGGATTAACGCATGGATGGTTATAGTAATAATTGCGAGAGATTTTTTAATTAACGGGCTTCGTTCTATTTTAGCCTGTAGAAATGTAATAGTTCCTTCCGATAAATTCGCCAAATTTAAAACAACATCTCAAATTATTGTCATTATAATTGTAATGATAATTTTAATATTAAACGAAGGCCTATTTAAATTTACGGGTATGACTACAGAATCACTTAAACTTTATGACCACGGGCATTACGCCGTATTAGCTGTTATAATGAAAAAAACTCCTCTTTTGGCAATTCTTGTTACCGTTATACTTACTGTCTCTTCAGGCTTAAATTACGTATGGAAATACAGAAGATTATTAGGCGAAAAATAATTAGACCTCTTGCACAACTAATATATAAAAGTACAATAGAAGTACTATGAAACAGAAAAAGAAAGCGTGCGGAAACAGATGGAATGGGTTTAGGCGATTAATGGGAGTAAAGAAAGGGACGTTTGA
>BNVV01000088.1 GCA_025998355.1 Endomicrobiia bacterium | reverse complement strand
CTTCAAAGCGTTTTCAATTGAATTTTGAGCTTTTTCCCAATCTTCTATCCTACCAACATATTTTTTTTCAGGTCTTGTTGCAAGATAAATTTTATAATCACTAAACCCAAATGTTTTAAGACATTCTGCAGCTCATATAATGGCGGCAGCCGTCACAGAACTTTTTCCTGGTACTAAGGTCGCGATAGGCCCATGTATAGAAGATGGTTTTTATTATGATTTTGACAGAACTGGGCATTTCACTCCCGACGATTTGATAAAAATTGAAGAAAAGATGAGAGAAATAATAAAAGAAAACCATCTTTTTGTATATTCTAGCATGCTCAAGGACGAAGCAGTTAAAGAATTTCAGTCAAAAGGCGAGAAATACAAAGCTGAAATAGCATCTCAAATTTCCGATGATAAAGTAAGCATATACAAATCCGGAAATTTTACAGATTTATGCAAGGGTCCTCACGTAAATTCAACTGGAGAACTTAAGTATTTTAAACTTCTTTCTGTTGCAGGCGCTTATTGGAGAGGGGATTCTTCAAAAGAACAGCTTCAAAGAATTTACGGCACAGCTTTTCTTGCAGAACAAGATTTGGAAAATTATTTAACAAAAGTCGAAGAATCTCAAAAAAGAGATCACAGAAAACTAGGAAAAGATTTAGATTTATTTAGCGTCAATGAAGCCATAGGCGGGGGTTTGGTTCTTTTGCATCCCAAAGGCGCTCTTTTGAGAAATATTATTGAAACTTACTGGAAAAATTTTCATATTGAAAACGAATATGATCTTTTGTTTACTCCTCATATTGCAAGCGAAGAGCTTTTTAGAATAAGCGGACATTTGCAGACTTATCTGGAAAATATGTATGCTTCCATGGAAATAGAGGGAAAGCCTTACCGCATAAAACCTATGAACTGCCCGATGCATTTGATGATATACAAAACAAATCTTCATTCTTATAGGGAGCTTCCTATAAGGTATGCTGAACTTGGCACGGTTTACAGATTTGAAAAGTCGGGCGTTCTGCATGGACTTTTAAGAGTCAGAGGGTTTACACAGGACGATGGGCACATTATCGTTGCTCCCAAACAGCTTGAAGAAGAAATGCTTAGAGTTTTTAATATGGCCGTGGATTGTCTTAAAACATTTGGGTTTAGTGATTATAAAATTTATCTTGCAACAAGACCTGAAAAAAAATATGTTGGTAGGATAGAAGATTGGGAAAAAGCTCAAAATTCAATTGAAAACGCTTTGAAGAAAACGGGCTATGATTATGAAGTTGATGAAGGTGGTGGAGCCTTTTACGGACCAAAAATCGATATAAAAATAAAAGATGCTATAGGAAGATTATGGCAATGCTCAACAATACAGTTCGATTTTAATCTTCCTGAAAGATTTGATATTTCTTATGTTGACTCATCAGGTAAAAAAACAAGGCCTTATATGATTCACAGAGCATTGCTTGGTTCTTTGGAAAGATTTATAGGCGTACTTTTAGAGCATTACGAAGGAGCATTGCCGCTTTGGCTTTCTCCTACGCAGGTTGCAATAGCAAATATAAATGAAGCGCAATACGAATACTGTAAAAAGTTGCAGCAGAATCTTAAGAAACATGGTATAAGAGTTATTTTTGACGATAAAAATGAAAAAATTGGTCATAAGATAAGAGAAAATACGATGCAGAAGATTCCTTACATAGCGGTTGTAGGAAATAGAGAAATGTACGCAGATTCAGTTGCTATAAGAGCAAGAGGAAATAAAGATTTGGGCGTTATGACTGTTGAGAATTTTATTTCTCTAATAAAGGGGAAAAATATTCCGGGTGTTAACGAATTGTAGTCAATTAGCTTAAATATTGTAATTGTAAACTTTGCGCTGCTTTAGATTTTTTAAGGAAAATTAGGATTTTAAAGCAGCAAACAAAGAAGGTGGGCAGCATGGGTAATTACAGAAACGCAAAGCTATGCAAAAAGCGTAGAAAGCGGGCAAGTGTAGCAACAGCAAGGCAAAGCGCATGAAAAAACCCCAAAATCACAGCAAATTTCGAGACTGTCAATCAAACCCACGCAAAGTTGCCTTTTAGCATGTTTAATTTTTGCTTGAAATAATTAAAAGTTGACCGTAAATTCCACCTCGGGTTTTGTGCTTTGCTAGTCTTTTTTTCAAGTCTACTTATAGCCATGGCTCCTTGTTAAATGGATTCCCGCTTTTGCGGGAATGACAACAGCGCTAAGCGTGACGTTTTTTGCTTGTCATACTCGCCAAAGCGAGTTATACATGCTATTTGTCATACTCGTGAAAACGAGTATCCATGTTAAATGTTAAATGGATTCCCGCTACTTGCGAAAATGACAACAGCGTAGTGGATTCCCGCTTTTGCGGGAATGACAGACAACAGCGCTAAGTGCGACATTTTTTCGTTTGTTATACTCGCGAAAGCGAGTTATACATGCTATTTGTCATACTCGTGAAAACGAGTATCCATGTTAAATGTTAAATGGATTCCCGCTACTTGCGCAAATGACAACGGCGTTAAGTGTGATGTTTTTTTGCTTGTCATACTCGTGAAAACGAGTATCCATGTTACATGTTAAACATGTTAGGTGACGTCCCCCGAGTATTCTATTCTGGGATAACCATAGGAATCTCTCCTGAACATTCCGTATGCAAAATAAGACAACATCAACCAAGTTTTGCGGTCCTCTTGAGTAGAATGCAGCAAGATACGCAAGTCGTGTGTAGTAGGCGCAAGGACACACTGGCTTTGACGACTAATGCTTTGGGCTCTTTGATCTTTTTCAGTCGCTAAAAAACTCCTCCAACTCTTCGACTTTCTTGACAAGTTCGTTGGCGGCGGCGGAGGCGGCGGTGAACTTTTTGGCGTTATTGAATGCACTCATGTCAGCGAGGCCGATTGATAACGTCAGCGGCGTGTTTGAGAGCTTTGTAAATGATAACGACCGACTTCTCCCGTTATTTTTCCATCACGGTTGTAATTAGCAGGTACCCGTATATTTCGCAAGTATTATCTATCGTCAGACATTTGATTAAATCTCTGCGCTATGGTAGTTCCAGCCGACCTCTGCAGTGAGGACATGCATTGCTTTTTTTGAACCATTCGGCCACACAATAGCGACAAGATTGATTTCCACAAATCGGACATTGTCTAGGATTTCTTAAAGTCTCCTCTGTGCAAATAATACATGGATCATTCGACGGTCCAGTAGGCGTAATGAGTACCTCATCAGCCACGCGTAATCCATCCCTAAATATAGTTTCAAACATAGTCCTACATTTCTCCGTCACCGCCCCCCCGAATCCGCCTAGCCTCAGCCCTACAACCTTCCGGACTACTAAGCTCAACGCCGCCATTGATTTTAGATGCTCTAAATTGCCAATTCTTAGACTTATCTCTATCCAAAATCAAAGCAAGCTTATCAAGAGTCTCAGCATAAATCTCCAGATCCTTAAACAACGATGCATGAAGACCCAAATTTACCGAATTTATAACACCCTCGTTAGCCTTTTCAGCAGCATCAAAAGCCGCCTGGGCCTCAGAAATAAACTTCTCTTTCTCCTCTATTTGCTCTGGAGTAGCAGTCCTTCTGTTTACAAGGGAAGCGTTCTTTTTATCGCAAGAATTTAACGCAAGACCAAACAAAACAATTGCACTCATTACTTTTTTCTTTTTCATTGACTCCTCATGTTATTTTTCCATCACGAATGTAATCAGCAGGTACCCGCATACTTCTTTGATAAAAAGAGTTATACTTTAAATAAACTTCTCTTTCCAAAATATACGCATTGTAGCGCTGTCCCTTAAACTAGCCGACCAAGAGTAATAAAAACTTTTGAATATTCTTCTAAAACTCTTAAAGTATCCTTAAACTCT
>BNVV01000087.1 GCA_025998355.1 Endomicrobiia bacterium | reverse complement strand
TATTGCAAAAGATCAATATTCCTTTTTAAAACCGCTACGCTTGTCATTTATTTTTTGCAAAAAGTTGTGCAATAAACTTGTCAACGGTAATATCACCCACGACAATTGAATGTACATTGTGCCCAAGTCTGTTTAGCTGTTGCAATATTAGGAGTTATCGGAATTATTTTTATATTTGTTGCTAATGCAATAATAAAAAAAGAGAATAAAAATGAAAAGTAAAATTTTTAAAGCTTTAATGATTGCAACAACACTTGTGGGATGTACAATGACGTCAGAGGCAATGAATGAAAGGCCCGCGTTTAGGGAATTACAGCCTGATGAAGAATATCCCGAGACCAACTATGCCATTGACACATTAACTCCAAAGCCTAGCTCTTACATAGTGCTAGGTTCAAAACCATCTCGTTTATACGAAGATACCGCACCAGCTCCAACTTCAATATGCCAAATAAGCATAAGGACTCTAACATTTCTTGAAGATAAGATAAGCAAAGAAGAGTTTGAAGAAGAACTCAGTGTCGCACTTAACAATCTTAATAGGTTTGAGGGATATCTACAGCAGATATACAAAGAAAACCTAGAACAAAAGGAATGGTGTAAACAAAGACACAACGAAGCTAACGAAACTGTCAGATGGATAGAATGGAAACTAAAGTGCTTACACGAAGAAGAGACGAAACGACTCAAGGAGCCTTAAAATGAAGAATTCAAATGAATCTACTGTGAAAAAATGTTTAAGAATGTTTAAAAGATTTTGGGTTGATGGTTCGGGTTTAACAATACGGGCGATACTCTTTCTTTTTATCGTAGTGTTTGTGTTAATTTGTCTGGATGGTTATTACGGTTATCTTAAAAAAGAATCTTGTTTAACAATTTGGGAATTAGAAAAAAGAATTGCTAAACAAACTGGAAGGTAAATGTATTTAAGATGACCATGACTAAAGCTACAGTGATGGGAGTAATCACAAGTATAATACCTATAGTGATTGCTGAAAATATATCGTTTAATAATATTGGCCATACCATAATTACTCAAGGCAAAAATATAACGACAGGAATGCTAACATCAAAACCTTCATCCGTTTCTATAAATGCCATTTTAATTCTAGCAATGGTTAACGTATTATTCATTAGGAGCTTCAAACAAACAGCTTTACCATTTTTTTCAAAAACAAAAAATTCATCGTTTATGGAATTGTTGGTTTGATAAGCATGAAGTTTTAATACAACCTAAATCATAAATCTGCATACTTCCTTTTCCAGTTTTACTGATTGAAAATTACTACTTTTCATTTTCGAGCCTCCTTTATCTCAAAATTTAATGGTAATCGAGCTGGCTGTAAGTTGGCTGTATTATCCCCTAGGATGAAATTTTTTGTGCTGTTGTATAATTTTCTCTTTATCAAGATGCGTGTAAATCTGTGTTGTTGAGATTGATGCATGTCCAAGCATTTCTTGAACAAACCTGATATCAGCTCCTCCTGCAAGTAAATGCGTCGCAAAAGAATGTCTTAACGTATGAGGCGTAATGTTTTTAGTAATCCCAGTATTTTTAGCAATATTTTTCAGCTGGCGCCAAAACTCTACTCTCGAAAGTTTTCTGCCTAGTCTTGAAACAAAAATATTATCATCTTTGCTTAAAAGCGGTTTTCTTTTTGAAAGGTAAATATCAATAAAATTTTTAGCTTTTTTGCCAAAAGGCACAAGCCTTTCTTTAGAACCTTTACCAACAATTCTTAAAAAACAATCAACCAAATTTATATCAGAAAATTTAAGATTTATAAGTTCAGAAACTCTAAGTCCTGTGGCATATAAAAGTTCAAGCATTGCTCTATTTCTTATATTCATTTCATCATCAGTGCTTATAGAATTTAACAAAAGCATAACTTCGTCAAAAGTGAGCATTCCTGGCAAATTTTCAGGTATTCTTGGAGATGCTAAATAAACTGTAGGATTATTTTTTACCAAATCTTCAGAATTTAAAAACTTGTAAAACTGTCTTAAAGACTCTATCAATCTGCAAATAGATCTAGGTTTTAGTCCCTCTACTTTTATATCCCACAAAAAATTAGTTATATCGTGATGCTCAAAGTCTTCAACAAGAATCTGCTTCTTTTGAGCAAATGCAATAAATTTTAAAATATCAGTTTTATAAGCTAAAACTGTATTTTTTGACAATCCTTTCTCAACAACTATATAAGAAACAAAATCTTTAAGCGCCTTTTTGCAATCCAACATAAACATACCTTACACAGAAAGTCAACCGCAACAACAAAGACTGTGTTTTTCAGTTGCTATACCTCTAAAGATGATAACAAAAGCGAAGTTTGCTTTTTGATGGCAAATGAGCAAGAGTTTCGCAAAGCAAAAATTCAAAAGAAAGTTACAACGCACAAAGTATTTTGAATTTAGACAAGGCTCACAGCGACGTCGTGGGTTTTATGTACGCAACGCTGCGTAACGAAGTATAAATTCAAAAAGACAAGTTCAACTAAAATGTGTATTTAATCTTCAATGTCCCTGTGATACCCTTTCTTTTGCCAATATAGCCTTGTCCGCTTAAGTCCACATCCAACTTCCATACTTTTGCGCTTGCTCCTAGTTCTGCTATTGCTGTCGAGCCTTTGGAACTTGAGCTTGACATACCGCTGAGCTTGTCTCTTCCATCTTGTATTGCTGCTTTTACTTTTCCATCAAGTTCTTGTTCGAAGCAAACCCTTAAGTACGGCTTTACTATGGCGCCTGTATATGTCCCTTTTGCTCCTATTTTTATCTTGTTAGACATTACATTGTCAAACTCTATTGTTCTATGCTTGATTCATACATTTTTCTCCTTTGATAAAAACCAAATATAGAAATGAGTATCTGTTTTGATTTTGAATTAGTTTTTTATATTTTTTATTACAACTCCCAGCTGTTGGAGCAGCTTCTTGTTTGCACTTAGCGCAAAATACAACAACGACAAACTATAATAGACCTCTTTTTTCAAACCTGCAGTTTTAAAATTATATACTTCAAGCTTTAAATTAAACTTCAAATCCAGAGTGTTTTCTTATGGTTCTGTATCTGTTAGATATTACTTTTAAATCTTAAATTTCTTCAAAGTGTTTGCGTCAGTCTGTTCTCGTGATTGTTGCATGTTACCATCCATACGCATGCTTGGAAAGAGCTCGCGGGATCTTTTAACATATCGTTGGACTTCTGTCAAACAAAGGCAAACGAACTAAAACAAAGATTGTTATTTCATAACTTGTTTATAGATTGCTAATGTACTTTTAACCATCTTTTCTATACTAAAATTCTTTTCAACAAATTGTTTACCGGCATTGCCAATCTGTTTAGCAATATCAGGATTATCCACAAGTTTCTTTATAGCCTGTGCTACTTGCGCATAATTTGAAGGCTCAATCATAATACCTGTTGTTCCTGCGATAAAAGATTCTGGATTTCCGCCAATACCAGTAACAATAACTGGTTTCTTAAGCGCTTGCGCTTCAATTACAACGTTAGGCATACCTTCAGTATCCCATGACAACAGACAAAAAATATCCATAGCCGAAATAAATTTCTGCACTTGTTCCTGATATCCGACGAAATAAACAATATCTTCAATTTTTAAATTTTCTGCATAAGCTTTCTGTTCTTCAAAACCTTTTCCGGAACCGACAATTAAATATCTTAAATTTGGATAATCTTTTCTCAAAAACTTTGCGGCTTCTACAAGATATATCTGCCCTTTGCCTTTGAAATCTACTATTGCCCCGACTGTACCGACGACTGTTTTATCTTGTAAGTTGTATTCTCTTATAATATCGTCAAAATAAACATTGTCGCTAAATTTATCAAAATCTACGCCATTATAAACTACTTTGATTTTATCAGGCGAAACTTTTTCATATTTAATCAATCCATTTGCCACAGATTTCGATACGGCTATAACGGCATCCGTAAAACGATAATGAATTCTGCTTATAATACCATGTCTTGTATCTTGTCTCCTGTGAAAAAT
>BNVV01000086.1 GCA_025998355.1 Endomicrobiia bacterium | reverse complement strand
GAGTTAAATAGGGAGATTTCATCAAAAAGGATTATAGTGGAAAATATCATAGGATTTGTTAAAAGGTTCAAAATAGTCTCAGATAGATATAGGAATCGCAGAAGACGCTTTGGACTGCGATTTAACTTGGGTTTCAGGTATTTGTAATTCTGAATTTAATACTTAGTTATGCAAGAGGTCTAATAGAAGTACTATGAGACAGAAAAAGAAAGCAGGCAGGTCAGATGGAATGGATTTAGGATTAATGGGAGTAAAGAAAGGGACGTTTGACAAAACAGTAAGGATAGCAAGGAGCAAGAAAATAAGAGGAAAAAGACAGGAGGAGCAAAGAGAAAATTGAGTACAGAGAATATTGTAGGGATGATGTTTGGAATACTTCAGGCGATACCCGAACATATTATTGTAGGAGACAGTTACAATGTCAGCAAAAGTTGTGGATATTAGACATAGAGTATTCGGACATATTATCGTAGACAGTTACAATGTCGGTGAAAGTTGTGGATATAGACATAGGGTACGTAAGAAGAAGTATTAATGAGTAGCGGGGAATATGCAGATGAGAATAGGTATTGTTAAGGAAGGTGAGAGGCAGCAGTGATTATGCTAGGATTGACACAAAGACTTCAAAAACATCAAAAGCAGCAAAGCAAGAAGAAAAAAGACTACAATAACCGTTGGTAGTAGTTAAATTAAAGGTGAGCAAATAGTATGCACAGCGATAATAGGACAAGGAACGATTTTAGTTTATTTTAGTAGGCATGTATTTATGGAAGAAAGACAATAAGATACATGACAAATACAATTTAGGAGGACTTAGGCAGAATACACACAAACACACTAGTTCTTAAAAAAGAGATCAAAGAAACACCCACTAACAAAAGAAGATAAGGAGTTAAATAGGGAGATTTCATCAAATGATTATAGTAGAAAATGTTAAAGTATTTGTTAAAAGGTTCAAAATAGTATCAGATAGATAAGTAATAGCAGAAGACGCTTTGTACTGCGATTTAACTCAGGTTGCAGGTATTTGTATTCTTGAATTTAATACTTAGTTATGCAAGAGGTCTAATAAGCTAATGGATAGTTTTTAGAGCGATAAAAGTAGCTGTAAGGCGTAAGGGTCAATGACTCTTACAGCCAAACTACTCTAAACTGCACCGTAAAGAATAAGAAGATGCATAAAAGGGAGTATACTCACCCCCTTAAGCTTGAGAGATGGTGCAATTTCAAGTGATTTGGCTGTAACTCGTTCTATAATAGTATTTTGGCAGTATTTTCGGTGTTATCTTACATGAGTATGATGTGCACTCTTGCGAAACAAACGATATACTGCTAGAATGCGCAAAATGGTAAAAATCAGTTGCATAAGAAAGTTTTTAATATGGACACATTAACTACCGCTGAAGTTAGTAGAAAACTTAACATTCAAATATCACCTTTATACTATCTGCGGATTTTTGATTTTTAAGAAGATGCCAACGAGTTTTTAGAAAAACCCTCTATGCTAAATTTAGACAACAAAATACAATATTTAAAAGGGATTGGCCCTAAACGTGCTCAAGCGTTTGCGAAACTCGGTATTGAAAATACCGGGGATCTTCTTACTTTCTTTCCGATTCAGTATCAGGACAGGACAAAAATTATTTCCATACGAGACGCTTATAAACAACTTCAGGAAGGTTGTTTGTTTGTAAAAGTAGGTAAATCCTACGAAAAAGTGCTTTCTAATGGACTATGTATATTGGATGTGGAAATATTTGATAGTACATCTATGACATATGCTCGTTTTTTTAGAAAGAAAAACCAGTATTCAAGTATGGATATTTTTGCTCTTGTAAGAAAAGCTTTCGAACCTAAGAGTTTTGCTTATATATATGGCGATGCAAAGCTGGAGCGCGGTGGTAGATTTATAGCAGTAAATGATTACGAAATCGTCCAAAATGAAAATGATAAACCTTTGTTGTTTAATAAAATTATACCGATATATCCAGCAACAGAAGGGTTGCATCAAAAATTCATAAGGGAAACGGTGAGAAGTGTTGTGGAATCTTCATGCGAACTATATCCTGACGTGTCAAGCTTAATACCTGATTTTAAAAATATTCCTAAATTGACATCTTCGATTGCAATCCAAAAGATTCATTATCCAAATACTTTGGAAGATGCCGAAAACGCAAGGAGATATTTTGCTTTGCAAGAATTCTTCATTTTAGAAACGGCTCTCTCTTTGTCTCGTAGTAATGTCAAAAAAAATACTAAAATACAAAGATATACAATACAAAAAACATTGCTTCCTGTTTTTAAAAATAATTTAAAGTTTGAATTTACAAAAGATCAGAAAAAAGCAATAAAAGATATTTTTTCCGATATGCAAAGCGTGTATCCAATGAACAGGATGCTTACAGGAGACGTTGGTTCAGGCAAAACTGTTGTTGCGTTAAGCGCTATTTTGCTTGCTGTTGAAAACGATTATCAGGCAATGATTGTTGCTCCGACAGAAATTTTGGCTGAACAGCATTATCTTACAATATCCAATATGCTTTCTGGTCTTGATGTTAAAACTGTTTTAGCTACTTCTTCTACATTAAAGAAAAAAAATGAAAAAGAAAAAATATTGTCAGGGTTTGAGAGTGGAGATATAAAGATTGCAATAGGCACGCATTCGTTAATAGAAGGCAGAATAAAATTTAAGAATTTATCGTTAATAATAGTAGATGAGCAGCATAGATTCGGCGTTATGCAAAAATTTGCAGCATTAGATAAAGCGCGGACTCCTGATATTTTGATGATGACAGCAACTCCTATTCCTAGAGCTCTTGCAATGACGGCGTATGGCGAAATGGATATGACTGCAATAATGCAGCTTCCTCCGGGTAGAACTCCTGTGAAAACTTATTCTTCAAATGAGCAATTTGCCTATACAAATACAATAAAAGAACTAAAAAATGGAAATCAAGCATACATTGTATATCCTCTTATAAATGAGTCGGACAAGTTTGCTTTAAAGTCTGCAGTGCAGGAGTCGGAGAAATTATCGCAGACTTGGTTTAAAGATTTTAAAGTCGGACTTTTACACGGAAAAATGAAGTCGTCAGAAAAAAATGAAATAATGCAAAAATTTAAGAGCAAAGAACTTAATGTTTTAATATCCACAACTGTTATTGAAGTAGGTATAGATGTTTCTGATGCTACGATTATGATAATACATCATGCCGAAAGGTTTGGCTTGTCGGCTCTCCACCAGTTAAGAGGAAGAATAGGCAGGAGCGCAAAGCAATCCTATGCTTATCTTATAGGCACTTCAAACAGTGAAACAGCTCGTAAAAGACTGTCAATTATGACATCTACAAATAATGGTTTTAAAATTGCGGAAGAAGATTTAAAAATGCGTGGCCCCGGCGAATTAATGGGTACGACACAACATGGATTTTCTGAATTTAAAGCAGGGGATTTAATAAAAGACGCAGATATTATTGAATTTACAAAAAGCTTCGCATCTAAAATTGTAGAAGACGATCCGACTTTTTCTAAAAATGAAAACGCCATATTAAAAAAACTTATGGATAAACATTTTTTAAATAAAACAAAACTTATTAATATAGGTTAGCGACACGAATTTTAGTCATTCAAAATGAGAGGGATTGTCCTGATTTTAGTTAAACAATAACCTCGCGAGCTCCACTCTCCACCGAAAAATATCATCTTAGCTTTCTCTATTAACTGTTTGTTAAAAAATATATCCAATGTGCTCTTTAACATTTCTATGCTCTTTGTATATCTTTCGTCCTTCTATTAAATCTTGCTAAATTATCCCTTATACCACTGTTGCTACCTTTTACTAAATATGTTTGCGCTTTTGTTATCGTTAACTTATCTTTCGGAAAATACTAGACCTCTTAATAACTAACATATAAAAGCACAATGGAAGTACTATGAAACAAAAAAAGAAAACAGGCGGGTCAGGTGGAATGGGTTTAGTATTAATGGGAGTAAAGCAAGGGACATTTGATAAAAC